>JAGHAO010000212.1 GCA_021161495.1 Caldisericaceae bacterium
GCATTATTTTTATAAGGGTTGGGAGGTCTTTTTGAGCAACAGCCAAGATAACGTAATCACCTTTATATTCGCTGTGCGCAGCATCGCTCCAACCTTTTATCGCTTTACCCGAAAAATCAAGTACTCTGCCGTAGCAAATGGGCGATTTAAGATCTCCTGCCCTGAAAATGGCAACTTTTGCGCCGGGATAAAGAGAAGCAATATTGAGGTTGAACGGACTTCCCGATACGGTGAGCAGAGATTCGCCTTTGTCAAGCATTTTCATATAGATTACGCCTAAGTTTCTATTCGCAAAAAACGCTTCCGATATGTACTCCCCGGGTATAACAACAGTATTTAACATTTTTCCTGTTGCTTTGGAAACAGATGTCAGTGCGCCGGGCATTGTGGGTAAAGCATCGGAAGATACTTGAACCGTAGTGATGTCGGAAGGGAGTATGATGTGTCCGGGATAAAGCGTCTTCTTTGCAACCACGACATTTACCTGCGTTGCTTTTTGCAAATAAATCTTGCCGGCAAAAAAAGCTCCTGTTACTGCAACGATTGCAGCAATCAATAAAACAATAATTTGTTGTTTTCTCATCTTATAACCTCCTTATTTTGTTTCTATTATAGTTTTGGCAATTTTTCTGTACGTTTTAATTGTAGCCGAACTGAGCCTTGCTTTGAAGTTATCTCGATAAATAGCAAAGTTCAATCCTTTATCAAGAGGGACGATAGGCAGAGGAACGACATTGTCAATAACCTTTGTATCAGACAGAATAATTTTAAGCGCTTCGTGAGAATCAAGTTCGTCATTAGAACTGTTTGTGTTTACGAGAACAAAACTGTGCGGCGGTTTAATACTGAGAATGGAACTAATTGTGTCGTCCACGGACGCCATTCTCGGAGCAGCTGTAAAAACGACGTACTCTCCTCTTTCGTTCAACACTTTCATAAAAACGTTGTTTACATTATTTCCCAAATCCAACATAACAAAGTCGTACATTCTGCTTGCCGTATCAAGGAAACTCAAGGCTTCTTCTCCCGTAATATTGTTGGGATCTAATTCAATGGGATCCGAGATTCCTCTTATCACCTGCAAGTTATTTCTTATTTTAGGAGCTACCATAAGATATTCTGCTATGCTCTTTTTTCGTTCTTCTTCGTCTTTAATGGAACGAATCGTGGAAAGAATCTCGGAGATTTTAGGAAAATCTTCTTCGTTTATTTTTGTTATCCCACTCCATATGAGATAACTCACAACGTTCCCTCTCGTGGGACTTGCGTCCACAAGCAAGGTGGGGAAACCGGCAGATGCAATAAACATAGATGTTGTTATTACGGATGTTGTAGTGCCGACTCCGCCTTTTACACTGTAAAACCCTACTTCTTTCCTAAACACGACGTGTTTAGTGTCCGTAATGTGGGCATTTTCGGATAGGATATCAAGCGTCTCTACTGCATTGGTCGTATTTTCCACAAAATACGTGTCTTCCATTGAGAGAAGTTGCGAAGAGACAACATTTCTGCACGATTTCATAATAACAACGATATTCCTCGCTTTTGCCGAAGCAAGCAGATTTGTAATATGCAATTCAAAATCTTCTTCTTCCTTTATTGCTCTGCAATCAATGATAACAGATAAGAATTTTTGGTTCTGCATAATTTCTATGGCGGATGCAGTATTAGAAACTCCTGTTATTTTGTACTTATTCGGCCGGAGTTTTTTGATTTCCGCTAACATTTGCGGATCGGATACAAGTAAAATCGGTACCTTATTTTTTTCGTATGCTTTTCTTTTAAAAAACATTTTTTCTCTCCTAACCGAAAAATGCGTTTACCAATTCACCAAGGGCGGTTACAAACGGTTGGTAACTTCCTTCTTTCCCTATAAATATGGGTAAGTTGAAGTCAGCCGCTCCGTTTACAACAGCGTGCATCTTGGTGGATTCAACAAACGGTACTTGCACGTAAGGGTTAAAATTGTTCATAATCTTTCTTTCATCTCTCGTAAGGTTCGACGTAACTTTATTAAGGGCCACTATGTACTTTTCGATGTTAGCTGCTTGTTGAATCTCATTGTGCATCAACAGGAATGCGGCAATATCGTCAGGCAGAGGATTTTTAATATATTTCATTACGCCAATTACTCCCGTTGAAGACAAAAGCAATTTTTCAAAATACGGTTGGTTGTATCCGTTTGACGCGCTTATAACAATGACAGGGTAAACTGTTTTAAGGTCTGATATGAACTTTGAAATCAAGGAGGGGTTCTTTTGGACATAATTAAATGTGTTTTTATCACAAAACGCCTGAAATATGCGTATTTTATCGTTGTAAATTGGAATACTTTCTTTATTAAGGATAATGGGGTCTAATTTTCTCCAATATTTTTCCATAGCAACAGGCCGTATTTCAATCTTTCTTTTTGCAGGGAAAAGCATCTTTGAAAGCTGAAGGTGGAAGGTGGCTTTCGGAGGGAACGAGAAATCCACAAAAGCAATAGGCACATCAATATCTTTCATCATTATCGATAAACTGATAACAAAGTTTTCTGATAAGATTGTAGTGCCTGCCTCGGAATATGGTGAAACAACGAGAATCGTTTGCTCGTTTTGGTAATTTTTTGATTCGGTAGGGGGATTTATAAGGGTTCGTGTTTGTTCCGGAACAGGTTGTTGAACAACGGGCTTGGGTTCTTCTTCCGGCTCTTCTGAAAGTTCTTTGTCTAATTCTGACAAAATATCTTCGCTGCTAACATCTTCATTGTCAGGTTCATAATGAGGTTCTTTATCAACTATATTATCAGGTTCATTATTTAGCTGTTGAATTTTAAGTTGATTCTCGGAGTTTTCTTTAATCAAACCAAGGTCTGTAAAGCATTTGAGAATTTTCTCTTCAGAAAAATTCTCTTCTTTAAAAAATGAAGAAATTTTAGCAGGTTTTAATATTGCAATAATGTCCGTCGTTTTTACAGTAGAA
>JAGHAO010000180.1 GCA_021161495.1 Caldisericaceae bacterium
CACTTGACAGAAATACGAAAGTTGCTACTATATATAGGAATTTATTTAATAGGAGGTTGGTAAATGCCGATATTAAAAGCGTCGAAAAAATCCGTTAGAAAAGATGCAAAAAGAAGAGAAAGAAATGAATATTACAGAAACGCCTTAAAACGTGCGCTTGATTTCGCACGTAAGAGCAATTATTCGGAAGAAAAGGTAAAAGAAGCGGTTAAAATAATAGATAAACTTGAAGCAAAAGGCATTCTTCATAAAAATACCGCCGCAAGGAAAAAATCCAAACTTATGATGAAGTTCAATGCGGCAAGAAAAGAAGCCTAAAAATTAAAGTTCTTCTATAAAAAGTCTCAGTGATAGGGGAAGGTCAATTTCCCCTCTTTTACTTTTTATATCCGCGGTTTCAAGTTTGTGAAAATCGGCAATTATATCTTTGAGCGTTGTTTTGTCCGTTATCTTTATAAGTTTGCCCACTACAAACGCAGGATATATTCCCGTTTTCCGTGCAATTTCACTGCGGTTAAGTCCTTTTGCTGATAGTTCCTTGATCATTGCCATTTGCATAAGTGTTTTTAACAGTAGCGAGAGAAGTTGTTCGGGAGCCACATTTTCCTTCGATATAATCTCTCCGAATGTTTTTAAGGCGGCATTCTTTTTATGCGCTATTATTTCGTCAACGAGCGTAAATATCCTCGCCTGAGGCATTGCCTCCACAACCTTCTGAACATCGTCTTTGGTTATCGTATTTCTCTCGCCTACGTAAAGAGACAGTTTTTTAATTTCCGAAGAAATTGTGTACAGGTTGTGATCCAGCCTTTCAATAAGTTCGTTGATTGCATCTTTTTGAATCTTTTTCCCCGATGCGTTTGCTTTGTCTTTTATCCATTTTCTCAATACCGGCAGAGTTAAAGAATACTCTTTTACAAAGACGGCGTCCTTTTCCGAAACCGAAGGTGGCTTTGTTTTGGAGGCGGACAGGATAACAAGCACGGAAAATTCGGGAACCGTATTTTTCAAAACTTTGCTTAATTCCGATTTTTTGAACTTATCCGCATTTTTGATTATGATAACTCTCTTTTTCCCGAAGGGAGGGGATTCAAGCATTCTAATCACTTCGGATGCGGTTGAAGAGTTTCCGTCCAACTCGGAATAATCAAAAACTTCGGTATTCTTATCCAAAGAGGTTTTCTTAATTCCGTCCGATATCTGAAATTTAAGATAATCTCCGTCCGCACCAAAAAGGAGGTACAACTTGTGTACCTCGCCTTTTTTCAAATCACGCAGGACTTCTATTGCCGTTTGTTCAATCATGGATAAATCTTTTCAAGAAGCCTCGGGAAGGGAATTGTTTCCCTTACGTGAGGGAGTTTTGCAATCCAGGCAACGGTTCTTTCCAATCCTATTCCGAAACCTCCGTGCGGAACACTTCCGTATTTCCTCAAATCAAGATACCATTTGTAATCTTCTTCGGAAAGATTATTTTCTTTTATCCTTTTCAATAGAAGGTCATAATCGTCTATTCTTTGACTGCCGCCGATTATTTCCCCGTATCCTTCCGGTGCGAGCAAGTCTGCCGCAAGCACTGTTTTCGGGTCTTCGGGATCGGGTTTCATATAAAACGCCTTGGATTCGACGGGAAAGTGGTGAACAAATACGGGTTTTTCGAACTGCGCTGCAAGGATCGTTTCCTCGTCTCCGCCGAAATCGTCTCCCCATTCAAGGTGCTTTCCGTGTTTTTCCAAAATTTCAAGCGCTTCTTTGTACGAAATTTTGGGGAAAGGCGGTTTCACTTTTTCCAAAACAGTGGTGTCTCTTCCTATGATTTCAAGTTCGTTTTTGCAGTTTTTCAAAACTTCCTGCACGACATAGGTAATCATATCTTCCTGAAGTTTCATATTTTCTTCGAATGTAATATAGGCAATTTCCGGCTCAAGCATCCAGAACTCCATAAGATGCCTTCTTGTTTTGGATTTCTCCGCCCTGAACGTAGGGCCGAAACAGTAAACTTTTCCGAATGCCATTGCCGCAGCCTCCATATACAGTTGCCCGCTTTGAGAGAGGAATGCGGGTTTCCCGAAATAATCCGTCTCGAACAACGTCGTGGAGCCTTCGCAGGCGTTCGGAGTGAGAATCGGTGCGTCAACAAGAGTAAACCCTCTGCTATCGAAAAAGTCCCTAAGGGATTTTTCTATTCTGTGGCGTATCCTAAGAATTGCCCACTGCCTTTTTGACCTGAGCCAAAGATGCCTGTGTTCCATAAGGAAACCTACACCGTGCTCTTTCGGCGTTATGGGGTAGTCTTTCGTGAGTTGAACAATCCGTAAATCCTTCAGTAGAAGTTCGTATCCCCCGGGTGCCCTTTTGTCTTCTCTTATCGTTCCTTTTACAATTACCGAAGATTCCTGCGTTACCTTCTTTGCTCTTTCGAATACATCTTCCGGAACGTCGTTTTTCGAAACCACGGATTGTATAATTCCCGTTCCGTCTCTAATAAGCAAGAACAATATTTTCCCGCTGGATCTCGTATTGTAAATCCATCCTTTGATTTCAACTTCTTTTCCCACATTATTTTTGGCTTCATTTATGTACATTTTCTTCCCTGTAAGGGGTCACCTCCTTGAATTTGAAATATGCTTTCGGAAATTTTACAACGTAGGCGAATAAAAGTCAATAAATTTTTATTCTGTTTTTGCTCTGCAAACCGGACAGAGAGGGTACGGAGGAAGATTTTCAATTATTATTTGCCTCGCAATTTCTTCCGTATCTATAAAAATGCCGTTATATGTGTACACGTCTAACTCTTCCAGCTCTCTGTTTTCTCTTCCGCTGTTTCCCGATGCGAATTTTTCGGGTATATATGATTCCGAAAACGGGATCTCGAATTCCTGTTCGAACTCGGACAGGCATTTCACACAGGTAAGAATTACTTTGGCTTTTAATGTTCCTTCGAAATAAACTTCTTCTTTGCCTGCATATTCCATAAAACCGTTTATCGTAATCGGGGAAACGAGTTTCGCATTTTCTCCCAACTTTATTTTGTTTTGCGGAATTTTTTCGTTTATCTTTATTTTTCTATTCGTTATTATATTTTGAAGTTGAATCTTCACTTAAAAAACTTTCCCTCCCTTCTCTTACCACATTTTTTGCTTTATCCAATACGGATTCCACTTTTGCAAGCAACTGCGCACTGTAATTCTCCGCTTCCGAAATTATGGAATTTGCCTCTTCGCGCGCTTCTTTCAATATTCTTTCCCTTTCTTCTTTTGCTTCTTTTACTATGTCGGACTCGGCTATCATTCTTTCTCTCTCTTCCTTTGCTTTTCTTATTATATTTTCACTTTCTTTATATGCGTTTTCTATTATTTCGTTTCTTTTCCTGTCAATCATAAATGCCTTTTTCATTTCTCCCGGCATCGAGTTTTCAATTATTGATATTCTTTTTAGCAACTCGTCTCTATCCACACTTACAAATCGTGAGAATGGAACTCTCTTTGCATTCTCAATTGATTCTTTAAGTTTTTTAAGTTCCTCTATAACGGAATTTTCATTCATCTTATCACCTTCTTTTTTAATTTTTTGATGACACATCCCGGAACAAATCCGGAAACGTCACCTTCGTAAGAGGCGATCTCCCTTACGAGACTGGAACTTAAAAAGATATATTTCCTGCTACTCATAACAAAAACTGTTTCCATCTCAGGATAAAGTGTGGAATTTGTCAGCGCCATTTGAAATTCGTAATCGAAATCGGAAACGGCGCGTAACCCTCTGAGGACAAATCGAATTTTATTTTCTTTGAGATATTCCACAAGCAGTTTATCAAGTGTCGCAACCTGCACATTGGGAATATCTTTCGTTGCGCATTTAACCAATTCAAGACGCTCCTCAAGGTTAAATAGCGTATGCTTTTCCTTTCTGATTGCAACAAGAACAATAAGATTATCGAAAATTTCGGCACCTCTCCTTATCACGTCAAGATGCCCGTTTGTTATAGGGTCAAACGTCCCAGGGTAAACTGCGGTTTTTTTCATACTTAATTATACCGTTTTGTTTTATTGTTGCAAATTGGCTAATTTTGAATAAAATAACATCGATGAAGAAAAATATAAGAATAACGGTAGTTCTATTGTTGATTTTGTTTGCAGGCATTCTTTTGCCAGGGTGTTCCGCAAAGGAAAAAGCGAAGACGGTTGAAGTTCCGTCCGTTATTAATATGAAAATAAGCGACGCCGAGAAGGCGTTGGAAGAACAGGGACTTATGCTTCAAGTGGTTAAATCGCAACCTTCGAATAGTGTCCCCATCGATTGTATTATATCGCAAAATCCTATGCCCGGGGAAAAAGTAAAACAGGGCACAATAATCAAGGCCGTTATAAGCGGCGGCTCCGAAAATACCACGGTGCCGGATCTTACCGGAAAATCATTTGAAGAAGCCGTTTCCATTTTGCAGAGTAAAAATTTGAATTTAGGGGATATCTCCGAGAAAGAAAACGATGCGCCTGTGGGAACGGTGCTCTCTCAGCACCCTGCGCCTGGAACTGTCGTAGAGCCCGGATCCGAAGTGAAACTTACCGTTAGCATAGGCAAGTTCGTCACTATGCCCAATGTTATAGGTATGAATGTGGATAAGGCAAAAAGTTTGCTTGAATCTCAGGGGTTTAGAGTAACGAAGATAGATACCACGGATACAGTAAAAGTTTCAGGAAAAATCGTTCTGTATCAATACCCGATGCCGGAGCTCAAAGTAAGGCCGGGTGTGGAAGTAAGGTTAAGGATTTCGAAATGAGCGATTTTACAGTTGCACCTTCCATTCTCTCGGCAGATTTTTCCAATCTTTCTTCCGAAATCAAAAAGATAGAAGAAATTCCCGAAAGTTGGGTGCATATCGACGTGATGGACGGGCATTTTGTTCCGAATCTCACGTTCGGGCCTTGTGTGGTTTCTTCGCTGCGCAAGGTTACAAATCTGTTTTTTGATGCCCATCTTATGGTGGATAACCCGGAAAATCTGTTCGAAGATTTTTATAAATCCGGCGTGAACTCCATTACATTCCACATAGAGGAAACGCATTTTCCTTTAAGGATTATAAAGAAAATCAAAAGTTACGGTATGGAAACAGGCGTATCTTTGAACCCTGCCACCCCTTTCAATATGGTTGAAAGAATTTTGCCGTACGTGGATATTCTCCTGATTATGAGTGTTGAACCCGGTTTCTCGGGGCAGAGTTTCATTCCTTTTTCGCTTGAAAAAATAAAACGTGCCGCAGACATAAGAGAAAAAGAAGG
>JAGHAO010000129.1 GCA_021161495.1 Caldisericaceae bacterium
CAAACTCCGTGATCCGTATTACAGGTAATCGGGGAACGCACCTTGACTTTTTTAATACCGAGCCTTTCTATTTTTTTGGCAGATTGTTTGTCTATGAGTTCGTTTCTCTTTACAATGATTTTTCTCGTGCCTTTGTAAACCGGTATCTTTTTAATTTTGTGCTCTTTCAGAGTTTTATATAGATCCTCGTTTACCACATCACCATCATCCGCCAGAATCTCTCCGCTGTCTTTGTCCACAATCTCCTCGGCAACAGTAAGGCCTATCAGTTTTTTGGTAACGCCAACGGATTCCTTTTCAAGCGGAGCATAAATATCTTCGGCGGCATACCTTCCCCAGATCTGTTCCGAGATACTCAAAATTACCGTATCTCCTTCTTTTATCTCTTCTACGTCAATTCCTGTTACGGGGTTTTCCACAAGCACAGAATCTATGCCAAGCGTATCGAGAAGTTCCGCCTGCTTTTTGGAAATCGTATCGCCTTTCTCAATAATATTCACACCCGTAGTGGGATTCTTAACATCCTCTGCGGCAACACGTCCCATAACTCTTACGGATAAAGGTTCGACCACTTCACTCCCGATCGTTATGGGGCGGATCCTTTGGGTAGCACAATCCTCTTCCTTAACAATAATACCGTGAGAAACGTCAACAAGCCTTCTCGTAAGATAACCCGAATCAGCCGTTTTAAGTGCAGTATCGGCCTGCCCTTTTCTTGCACCGTGCGTAGAAAGGAAATATTCGAGAACGGTAAGCCCTTCTCTTAAATTCGACTTAATAGGGAATTCAATAATCTTCCCGGTAGGGCCTGCCATCAGGCCTCTCATACCAGCCATCTGGGTAATTTGCGCCTTATTACCTCTCGCTCCGGAACTCGCCATCATAAACACTGTATCAAAAGGAGAGAAGTTTTCGAAAACAGCCGATTCAATTTCTTTTGCCGCATTCTGCCAAATGTCAATAACTCTTCTGTAACGCTCCTCATCCGTAAGAAGACCTTGTTCGTATGCCTCATTCACCTGTTCCGTTTTCTTCTCGCCTTCTTTTACAATCTTGTCCCTTTCGGGAGGAATCTTGATATCTTCAAGGCTAATACTAATTCCTGCATAAGAAGACTCTTTGAATCCCAAATCTTTTAGGTTATCCAAAAGAATATCCGTTTTCACAAGCCCGAAATCGGAATAAAAATCGGAAATAATTTGATTCAATTCCTTTTTACCAACTGTCTTATTAATAAATTTAAATTTTTTCGCTTCCTCTTCGTCATCAAATATATTTTCCCTTATTTGTTCGTTAAACAGCACCCTGCCCACAGTAGTTTCTATTTTTTCTCCGTCCGTATAGTAACGAATCCAATCATGCAAACCGAGCTTTCCGTGCTCGTAGAGGTATTCCACTTCCGCCGGATTACCGAAGGTGCGTTTAAACTTGAACTCCTTTTTTTCGGCAGGCAATGTAAGATAATAAGCACCGAGCACCATATCCTGCACCGGCCCGTCCAGAGGTCCGCTGTGTGCGGGAGAAAGAATATTGTGAGACGAAAGCATCAAAGTCCGCGCTTCGGTTTGGGCGGCAAACGAAAGAGGTAAATGTATTGCCATTTGGTCGCCGTCGAAGTCCGCATTGAACGGAGTGCAAACAAGTGCCGGAATTTGAATTGCTTTACCCTCGATAAGAACGGGCTTAAATGCCTGAATGCTAAGCCTGTGAAGTGTAGGTGCTCTGTTCAAAAGCACAACGTAATTTTTTGAAACTTCTTCGAGAACCTTCCACACTTCCGGAGTGGGGTTTTCAATAAGCTCTTTTGCACTTTTCTTGTTATAACCGAGTTTCGAAAGTTCGTATATCACAAACGGCTTGAAGAGCTCAAGAGCCATTTCCTTGGGAACACCGCACTGATTAAGTTTCAAATCCGGCCCAATTACAATAACGGCTCTGCCGGAATAGTCAACACGTTTTCCAAGAAGGTTTTCCCTGAATCTTCCTTCTTTTCCTTTTAGAATGTCGGTAAGCGAACGGAGCGGTCTCCTCGAAGCACCCAAAACAGGATATGTACGTCTTCCGTTATCAAACAGTGCGTCAACCGATTCCTGAAGCATTCTTTTCTCATTCTGAAGCATTATGTCGGGTGCATTTACTTCTATAAGTTTCTTCAAGCGGTTATTCCTGTTAATAACTCTTCTGTATAATTCATTCAGGTCATCGGAGGCATATTTTCCACCTTCAAGTGCTATAAGAGGCCTGAGGTCGGGAGGGATTACGGGTATCCTTAAAAGAACCATATCTTCCGGCCTTCTGTTATTCTTTACGAGCCCTTCCACGACGCCGAGCAATCTGACTGCAATAATTCTTTCTTGCTTTGAACCCTTTTTAAGTTTTTGAAGTGCTTCGTCTCTAAGTTTATAAAGGTCTATCTGCTTCAACAAATCAAGAATTGCTTCCCCGCCTTTTTTTGCGACAAAGTCAAGACCTTCCGACTTGTAAAGCCTGTATTCTTCATCTGTAAGCAGTTGTTTCAACCTGAACTTCGTTTTTTTGGGATTAGTCACTACGTAAGAAACAAAGTAGATTACCTTTTCCACATCCTTGGTAGGCATATTGAGAAGAAGACCGACATAGTTTATATTATTTTTGAAGTACCAGATGTGAACTACAGGAGAGGCAAGTTCAATATGCCCGAAACGTTCCCTTCTCACGCTGGAAGGCAGAATCTCCACTCCGCAACGCGGACAGGTAAGTCCTACGTACTGAATTCCTTTCATTTTTCCGCAATGGCACTGATAACTGTGAACAGGGCCGAAGATCTTTTCACAGAAAAGTCCGTCCGGTTCCGGAGTATACGTTCTGTAACTATACGTCTCCGCTTTTTTGACTTCTCCGTGCGACCATTTCAGGATATCCTCGTTTGAAGCGAGGAGTATTTTTAACGCCTCAATATCGTTTTTTTTCAAATGTTTTCACCTCCGACTAATCGTTCTCCTCTCGCTTTGCTTCCGCGATTACTTTTTCCGCAACTTTCGGAGGAGCAGGCTCATAGTGGGAATGACTCATTTTGAATTCTCCCGTTCCTTGCGTTATGGAATTCAAATCGTTTGCATAAGTCAAAACTTCGGATAACGGAACAAGCGCTTCTATTATTTGTTTGCCGTTCTCCGCTTTCATTCCCAAAACTTTTCCTCTCTTACTGTTCAAATCCCCTATTACGTCTCCCATATACTGTTCGTCAACAATGATTTCAAGTTTTTCGATAGGTTCCAAGATTATGGAATTGCACTGTTCGAGAGCTTTTTTAAGAGCCATAGAACCTGCAACCTTGAATGCAAGTTCCGAAGAATCAACAGGGTGATACGAACCGTCCACAACAGTAACTTTTATGTCCACAACAGGATAACCTGCAAGGATACCATGCTCCATTGCTTCCCTAACACCTTTCTCGACCGCAGGAATGTACTGCTTCGGAATCGCGCCTCCGAAAATTTTGCTCTCGAATTCAAATTCTTTACCACGTTCGAGCGGCTCGACTTCAAGCCAGCAGTGTCCGTACTGGCCATGCCCGCCTGTCTGTTTCTTATACTTTCCTTCAACCTTTGTCTTTTTGATAATCGTTTCTCTATAAGGAACCTTGGGAGTTGTAAGTTCTATGTTTACGTTATAACGTTTCTTTAATTTTTCCATTATCACGGAAAGGTGTGTTTCTCCGATTCCGGAAATTATTTGCTCTTTTGTTTCATTATTCTTTGATACTTTTACGGTAGGGTCTTCATCCATTATTTTTCCAAGGCCTATGCTCATCCTGTCTTCGTCCGCCTTTGTCTTGGGCCTCATTGCTTTGGAAAGCATCGGTTCAGGAAATTCGATTGGAGGATAAACAATGGGAGCATCTTTATCGGAAAGGGTATCGTTTGTTCCCGTGGAAACAAGTTTCGTTATAACTCCGATGTCACCTGCAATTATATTATCAGTCGGCTCCTGATTGGAACCCCGGACAAACAAAAGCTGGGATACCTTTTCCATAGCATCCTTGGAACTGTTATAAACCTGCGTATTGGACGAAAGCTTCCCTGAATACACTTTTACAAAAGAAAGTTTTCCCACATAGGGGTCACTTAGAGTTTTGAACACAAATGCGGAGAAATTTTCATCGGTTGATATTTTTCTTTCCTCTTCTTCACCGGTTTTCGGATTCTTCCCTCTAACCGAACCGAACGCATCCGGAGAGGCCATATAATCCACAATGAAATCGAGCAGTTCGTCAATACCGATAAGAGCAGTCGCAGAGCCTCCGAGAATCGGGAAAAATTCACCTTTCAAGTATGCTTTCTTCAAGCCTTCTTTTATCTCCTGAGGGGAAAGCTCGCCTGCTTCGAAATATTTTTCAAGAAGTGCATCATCGCCTTCCGCCGCAATCTCCATCAATTCCTTTTTATAGTCTTCCACTCCTTCCGCATCACCGGAAAGAATATTTTTAACCCCTTTAAGGTCTTTTCCTTCTTTAACCGGAATTACCACCGGGAAAGCTTTGGGGCTAAAAGTTTCTTTTATTTGGTCAACAATTTTAAAGAAATCCGTATTTTCCGCATCAAGTTTATTCACAAAAAACGCCCTCGGTTTGTTTTCTTTTTCAAGATATATCCACTGTTTTTTCGTTTGGATTTCTATTCCGCTCGTTGCGTTTACAAGTATCAATCCGTTATCTCCGGCCCTGATTCCGCTTAACACTTCGCCGAAGAAGTCCGCATACCCCGGCGTGTCAATGTAGTTAATTTTAACGCCCTTATGTTCAAAAGGAATCAGAGAAAGACTGATACTTATTTTCCTTTCTTTTTCCTCCGGTTGGTAATCCGAAACCGTATTGCCGTCTTCCACTTTGCCCATTCTTTGAATGAGCTTTTTCTTAAACAGAATCGCTTCTGCAAGCGTGGTTTTTCCGGCATTTCCATGCGCAACAACGGTAACATTTCTAATTTTACTTGTTTCCATCTTCATCCTTGTCCTCCTTAATGATTAATTGTGGTTTTTTCTTTATCAAAGTGAACGTTTCCTTCTTAGGCATTTCCTTCTTTTCCTCCGGCAATACCCTGAGGTCAAGCACAAGCCCTCTCAATTCTCTCTGCAATACGTTAAACGACTCCGGAATCCCCATTTCCAGTATGGTATTGCCTTTGGAAATTTGCTCATACGTCCTCTTTCTACCTTCAAGATCGTCAGACTTAATGGTAAGCATCTCTTGAAGAAGGTTTGCGGCACCATACGCTTCAAGTGCCCAAACTTCCATTTCACCGAGCCTCTGGCCGCCGAACTGTGCTTTTCCTCCTACGGGTTGCTGAGTGATGAGAGTGTACTTTCCTACGGAACGCGCGTGAAGTTTGTCTTCGGCAAGATGGTTAAGTTTCAAGAGATAAGACTCTCCCAACGTAACAGGGTAATCAAAAGGTTTTCCCGTCCTTCCGTCGTACATAGTGAACTGTCCGTTTTCCGGAAGCCCGGCTTTTTTCAATAAATCTCTTACCTCTTTTTCCGTAGCGCCGTTAAACGAAGGGGTGATTACCTGTACATTCAAATATCGTGCGGCAAGCCCGAGGTTTGTTTCCAAAAGCTGTCCGAGGTTCATTCTCGAGGGGACGCTCAACGGACTTAAAATCACGTCAACTGTCGTTCCGTCACTGAGATACGGCAAATCTTCCTCAGGTAAAATTTTACTGATAACACCTTTATTTCCGTGTCTTCCGGAAACCTTATCCCCGACAATTATTTTCCTCTTTTTTGCTATAAATACCTTTATGAGTTTTCTTACATTTCGCATAAGTTCCAGGCCGTTTTCCTGAGAAAAGACCTGAACGTCGATCACCACTCCGCCTTCTCCGGGGGGCACTTTAAATGAACTGTTCTTTATATTGCCCGCCCTGTTTTGGAACAAATTTCTGAAAAGCCTCGCTTCGCTTGTCTCTTCCTCTTCCGGGAAAGGAGTAGTTTTTCCGACAAGTATATCTCCCGCTTTTACTTTGGAGCCTACTTTCACTATGCCATTTTCGTCGAGGAACCTTTTTGCCTCTTTCGACACATCCGGAGGATCCGGGGTAAGTTCTTCGGGGCCGTGCTCGGTATCGTGAACTTCGATATTGTATTCTTTTACATGAAAAGACGTAAGTTTATCTTCACTTACAAGCCTTCTGCTCACAATGACGGCATCCTGGTAGTTGTAACCATACCACGGGATATATGCAACGAGAACATTAATTCCGAGCGCAAGTTGGCCGTCTTTCGTCGCATAACCGTCGGCAATAGGTTGACCCTTTTTCACTCTTTGCCCTTTCCTTACAATGGGCCTTTCGTTTCTGCAAGTATCCTGGTTTGTTCTGATAAACTTCTTTAATTTATATGATTTTTCCTTCCTTACCTCCACCTTATTAATTCCGGCTTCTGCAAGTTTTCTTAAATCATTTTCGCTTATAATCTGCCCTGCTTTTACTATAAAAGACTTTTTCTTTCCCGGGACGGGATAATCTTTTGCCGAAACACGTTCTATAACATCGGAATTCAATTTACCCAAAGAGAATGTTTCGACCTCGGAAGGATAATAAATGAGAATATCGGTAATACCCTTCTCATAGAGTTCTTTGAG
>JAGHAO010000031.1 GCA_021161495.1 Caldisericaceae bacterium
AATAGATACGAAAATATGGAAGAATATTTGCATTACAAAATGAGAATTTTTGAAAATCAGACGGATTCGGATTTTGCGGTTTTGAATTTTTCGGACAAAACATTGAGAGAAAAAAGCAAGAATTTAAAGGCAAAAGTGTTTTATTTTTCTCCGGATAAAGAGCCTGAAAGAGGAGCGTGTGCGGAAAACGGCGAGATTTACTTTGTTGATAATGGAGTCAAGGAGCCGGTTATTCCCGTTTCCGAAATCAAACTTCGCGGAAAGCATAATGTGGAGAATGTGCTTGCCGCTGTTCTCTCCGCAAAGCTCTTCGGACTTACGAACGATGTTATTCGCGAAGGGGTTGGCACATTCAAAGGCTTGGAGCATCGCCTCGAAGAAGTGAGAATGCTCAACGGAGTTTTGTACGTTAACGACTCCAAAGCAACAACTCCGGATTCCGTAATAAAAGCGCTGAACTCGTTTAACGAAAAAATTGTTTTAATTGCCGGGGGAAGCAGCAAGAACAACGATTTCACGGAAATGGCGAAATTGTTTCCCGATAAATTGCGAAAACTCATTTTAATCGGTGAAACTGCGCCGGACATTGCAAATAGTGCTTTGGAAAGCGGTTTTTCCGATATTGTTTTTGCAACGGATCTCAAAGAGGCTGTCCTTCTATCTAAAAAAATTGCGAAAAGCGGTGACGTTGTGCTCCTTTCTCCTGCCTGTGCGAGTTTTGATATGTTCGCGGATTTTGAAGACAGGGGCAGGCAATTCAAGGAAATCGTAAAGGATCTATGACAAGGGCACAAAAGGCTTACATAGTTTCAATTGTCTTTATAACTTATCTTCTCGTGTTTGTAGGGGTTGTAATTAACATAAGTATGAGCCCCGTGGCAAATCCTTCCCGTCCTATGAATTCGTTTTACAGATATTTACTTTCCATAGGGATAGGCAGTTTGTTGCTTTTGTTTTTTTCTTTTTTTAACCACAAGAAATTAAAAAAAATTGCGTTTCCGGTTCTTGTTTTGATTTTTATCTCTCTGTTTTTTACAGTGAAAGTAGAGGGCTCTTACAGATGGATCTATATAAAAGGAATTCCTTTTGCTATCCAGCCTTCTCAATATATTGCACCGTTTCTTATAGTGTTTATTGCCAAGATCTTTTCGGAAAAAACCGATGATAAAGACACTGTGGATCTTGAAATTTTTTCTCTTTTTTTAATGTCGGTTTTTGCAGGTAAAGTTGCCTTGCAGCCCGATTTTGGGACTGCATTTATAATTTTCCTCACAGTGATTTTGTTGCTTATTCCCCTTGTGAGAAAATATAAAATTCTCGGAGGGTTCTCTTCTATTTTACTTTTGTTCTCCGGAATTTACGTAAGAAGGCATCCGCATCTTTACGGGAGAATTGCCTCGTTTCTGCATCCGGAACGATACTCGCAAGAGGATTCTTATCAGCTCTTGCAATCCCTGAGGGCCATTGCCCGCGGAGGCATATACGGAGTCGGGCTTATGAACAGTTATTTCAAATACGGTGGATTACCGTTAAACAGGTTGGATTTCGTATTTTCGATAATTTGCGAGGAATTCGGGTTAATGGGGGCAACTGTTGTTCTCGTCATATTCTTTATCTTTATCTATATAGGTTTTAGAATCGTAAAGCTTGTACCGGACACTTACTCGAAGATCCTTGCATTAGGAATAACAATTCATATAGCGGTGAGTGTTTCGGTCAATATTGCGGTGAACGTAGGGCTTCTTCCCGTAACGGGTGTTCCGCTTCCCATTGTTGGCTATTCCGGAAATAATGCAGTTGTGACATTTTCCGAAATAGGAGTTCTGATTAATATTGCAAAGGAGGCCGTAGAATGAAATTGCTGATTGCTGCCGGCGGGACAGGGGGGCATGTGTATCCCGCTCTCTCCGTGGCGGAGACTTTTATAAATGAAGGACATTGCGTTTTGTTTGCCGGAAGGGATAACAGTTTTGAAAAATATATCTATGAAAATTCAGGTTTTCAAGTTTTGAATATACATTCCTCGCTTTTGGAATTTTCTCCCTTGCCTTTGCTCCGCTTTTCCTTGAATACCGCTCGCGGAATAAAAGATGCTTTTCGTATTTTAAAAAAAGAAAAACCGGATGCGGTGCTCGGTGGCGGAGGTTATGTTTCCGCGCCTGTGTTGTTTGCCGCTTTTTTTCTCGGGATACCATATTTTATATACGAACAGAACATCATTCCGGGAAGGACAAATCGAATTTTCGGAAAGAATGCAAGGTTGATATTTACGGGATTTCCGGATATTTATAAGTTTTTTAATCCTGACAGAACCGTTTTCAGCGGAAACCCCATAAGAAAAAAACTGTTAACTACTGAAAAATCAGAGGGCCTGAAATATTTCGGATTCTCCGAAAAACTGCCTGTTTTGCTTGTTTTCGGGGGCAGCGGAGGTGCAAAAGCAATAAACGAAGTTTTTTCGAATATTTGCGAGGAATTTTCTTCAAAGGTTGATGCGCAAATAATTTTTATAACGGGAAAGAGGGATTTCGAAGAAATTTCCAAAAGGGTAAGAACATCGGATAGATTAAAAGTTCTTCCGTATCTCGAGGAAATGGAATTTGCGCTTTCCGCTTCCGATTTTGCCGTTTCCAGGGCCGGAGCAATGACTCTTACCGAGCTTGCCCTAACGGAAACTCCCGGAATAGTTGTTCCGTTTCCTTTTGCAAGAGACGATCATCAATTTAAGAATGCTCTGTATTTGAAGGATAAGGGGTGTGTGGATATAATAAAGCAGGATGAACTTTCCGAGGAGGTATTGTTAAATAAACTTGTTTACTATTTCTCGGATATAAGTATAATTGATAAAATGAAATGCAAGGATGTTTTTCCGCATAACAGTGCGGAAATTATTTATAAGTCTATTATGGAGAAGATTGATGAATAATGCGTTTTTCGTGGGTATAGGCGGTGCGGGAATGAGCAAACTTGCACTGCTTTACAAAAGTTTGGGTTATAATGTATCGGGTTCCGATATCCGGCTTTCCGAGTACACCGAGTTATTATCCCGAAAAGGAATCAAAGTTTTTATAGGTCATTCCGATAGTCATATTGATAATCGCACAGATCTTGTTGTGTATTCTTCCGCAATAAGAGAAGAAAATCCGGAAATCGTAAAAGCAAGGCGTCTCGGAATTCCGACTGTAAAAAGAGGCAAAGCGCTTG
Organism: Caldisericaceae bacterium; assembly: GCA_021161495.1. Classification (GTDB taxonomy): domain Bacteria; phylum Caldisericota; class Caldisericia; order Caldisericales; family Caldisericaceae; genus AUK232. The sequence continues at coordinate 3,205 of JAGHAO010000031.1, forward strand.
CCTCCGTTGTAAATAATTTTAAAAATGTGATTATTTCCGGAACACATGGAAAAACTACGACTGCATCCCTTGTGGGGCATATTTTGAAGGAACACGGTATTCGCACGAATGTTTATGTGGGGGGGAATGACAGCGAGTTCAATAATTTTTACGAAAAGCCCGAATATTTTGTCGTGGAATCGGATGAGAGCGACGGCAGTTTTTTGTATCTCAAACCCGATAATCTTATAATTACGAACATCGACAGAGATCATTTAAATCATTACGGAGGGAGTTTTAGCAAGTTGAAAAACGCATTTTCCGATCTTTTGAAGAAGTCGAACAAGGCGGTTATTTGCGGTGAAGATAAAAATGCAAGGGAGATTGCAAATAAGTATGAAGATAAGGTTCTGTTTTACGGATCCGATGATTTTAAAGCCGAAAATGTAAAGTATCTTCCGAACGGAACCGAGTTTTGTATTTATGACAAGAATGAATCTTTACGGGTATTTTCTCCGTTATTCGGATATAAAAATGTTTCGAATGTTTTAGGGGCTTTGCTCATTGCCAAAGTCATCGGTATCCCTTTGAAGCGCTCTGCGGAATACGTTGAAAGTTTTGTCCCTCCTCGTAGGAGAATGGAAATCAAAAAAGATAACGAGTTTACTCTTATTGATGACCATGCGGACCATCCCACCGAAATAGAAGCTACGCTTTCTGCGGTAAAGAAACATTTTCCCGGCAGAAGGCTCATTGCGGTTTATCAACCTCACAGGTTTAGCAGGATTGCCTTGCTTGGGGATAAAGTGGCGGATCCGTTTGAACTTTCCGATATAGTTGTTGTTACGGAGATTTTTTCCGCATTCGAAGAACCGATTGACGGAATCAACG
>JAGHAO010000025.1 GCA_021161495.1 Caldisericaceae bacterium
AAACAAAGAGTACAGCATCATCGTATCGGAAAGTGCCCTGTGCGCTTTTTCCTTTTTCAAGGAAAGTGCCTTCACGAGGTTTTGAAGACTGTGAGACGGTAAGTCCGGAAAAAATATTCGTGCAAGTTCCAGCGTATCAAAAAATTCGTTATCCAATCTTTTACCCATAAATTTTTCTAAGAATATTCTATCAAAAGATACATTGTGCGCTATCAAGGGGTAATTTCCAATAAACTCTTCGAGTTTTTTCCTTATCTCCGCAGGATCCGGTGCGTCCTCCACATCCTTATAAGTAATTCCGGTCAGATTTGTAACCAAAGAAGGGATATTCCTATGCGGCCTTACAAAGGTATGAAAATGCTCGACAACTTCACCGCCTTTCACTTTAATCGCACCTATTTCTATCACTTCGTCAATATCAGGATTTAATCCGGTAGTTTCCAGATCAAAAAATATCAAAACAAGATCCTCTTTTTTCATATCATTCCTTTCCGAAAATTTACTTCAAATAAACAATTGTAACGCCGAGCCCGCCTTCGTTCATTGTTCCCGTTCTGAAATGCGCCACGTGGGCCCTCTTCCTCAAATATTCCATTATTGCATTTCTTAAAGCACCGCTCCCTTTACCGTGCACGATGTAAACAAAAGGCAACCCTACGAGATAGGCGGAATCCAAATATTTATCGAGAGCGTCAATCGCTTCTTCCACCGTATAACCGTGCAAGTCAAGTTTCATAGGAACCTGGACATCGGGAATTTCCACTTTTTGTTGAGTGTCATCCGGATTTTGCTTTTTTGTTAGTTCCTTTGCTTCGGTCTTGGAAATATCTTTAAGCGAGAGCGTCGCCCTTATGCTTCCCATCTGAATAACCACCTTATTACGGTTTTCGTCTTTTTGAATAATAATGCCTTGCCTCTTGAAACTCTTTACAAAAACAAGGTCTCCCTCGGAAACGTCCTCCATTTTTAAAACCTCGCTATTTTCAAACGGCAGAGTTTCTTCTTCAATCTTTTCCTCTGTTTTTTGCGCTTCGGTAATAATATTTGTTTTTATCTGCTGAATTTTCTTCTGGCTCTTTATTTCATTTGAAAGTTCTTTAAGCAGGTTTTCCATTTTGTTTCTCGTATCGTTAACGATCTTTCTTGCCTGCTCGTACGCCTTTTTAATTTCTTTCTTTTTTCTCAGGTCAATTGCATTAAGTTTGTCCTCGTAAACCCTTTTTAATTCTTCGATTTCTCTTTTATATTTTTCTATTTCATCGCGAGAAGCGGTAATGTGCTTTTGATCCTCCGATATTCTCGAAAGATACTGCTCAGCAATTATATGCTCTTCCGAAAGCTCTTTCTTGGCTTCTTCAAGCACATTTTTCGGTATTCCGAGTTTTTCCGCTATTACAAACGCATGGCTTTCACCGGGAATCCCTATATACAAATGGTAAGTGGGTTTCAACGTATCAACATCAAACCCCACAGAGGCATTCTTCGCAAACGTAAATTCATACGGAAATTCCTTTAACTTGCTATGATGAGTGGAAACCACCGTAACAACTCTTCGCTCATAGAGAGATTTCAAAACGGCAAAACCAAGCGCCGAACCTTCCTCCGGATCCGTCCCTGCACCCAATTCGTCAATCAGAACAAGAGAATTCTCATCCGCCTCTTTCAAAATTTCTATGATTTTTTTCATATGGGCGGAAAACGTGGACAGGCTCTGCTGTATGCTTTGTTCGTCACCTATATCGGCAAATACCTCATCAAAGAAACCTATTTCGGAGGCAGAATACGCCGGAATGTGCAAACCCGACTCCGCCATCAAGGTAAAAAGGCCTATCGTTTTCAGGGTTACGGTTTTACCACCCGTATTGGGGCCGGTAATTATTAACATATAATAATCGTCACCGACAGAAACGTCTATGGGAACTACTTTATCTCTCGGTATGAAAGGGTGGCGCCCCTGAATTATATGCACCTTTTTGGCGTTCGTAAGCTGAGGCTCCGCTCCTTCCATATGAATGGAAAGCTTTGCTTTGGCAAAAATAAAGTCAAGTTCATAGACAATTCGGAGAGATTTTTCTATTTCGTCTTTTTTCTTTTTTATTTCCTCTTCGAGCTCCAAAATAATTCGCTGGGTTTCTTCCTTTTCCTTCGCAACAAGGTCTACGAGTTTGTTGTTCAAATCAACTACGGAAAGGGGTTCTACAAAAAGCGTAAGCCTGCTGCCGGATTCGTCCTGAACAACACAAGGAAAAGCGTTTTTACCGCTCTGTTTAATGGGAATAACATATCTTCCGTTCCTCTTCGTGATAATTTGATCCTGGATAATTCCCTCATATGCTTTGGAATATATTATATGTTGCAAAATTGTCTGAATGCGCGTGTAGGTGGTATGTATTTCCCTACGTATGATACCAAGCAAGGGAGACGCCTTTTCCGAAACCGTTCCGTCCGGTTCGATAGTGTTTTTAATTTTATTATTGAGGTCCTTGAAAGAAGAAAGCCCGGAAGAAATTTGAGATAGCAACGGGAATTCATTCTTTTTCGAAGCAATAAACTTTTTTATTTCCGAGATTGTTTCCAGAACAGATGCAACTCTCAAAAGTTCCTCGCCTGTAAGTAGAGATAAAACGTTTATCCGCTCAAAGAGACTCTCGGCACCGAGAACTTCCATAAAAGGAAGAGTGCCGTATTGCTCGTAAAAACTCCTCGCCTCGGTTGTCTCCTTAAGTTTGTTAAGGGCTGTTTGAAAATCTTTATACGGTTCAAGCGATAAAGCAATATTTTTACCGCCTTCCGTTACACAAAACCTGGAGAGCTCTTCCTTAATCTTAATGAAGTCCAATGCTTTCAGTGTCTCTTCTCGCATAAAAACCCTTTTAATTCCTGAGTATCAAATGTATTAATCACATTCTCTGGAGTAAGCCACGCCCTTCTTAAAATTTTCACTCCGTAACGCATAAAATTCATATGCCCTACATTGTGAGAATCCGTGCCAATGGAAAAGAACTTTACTCCCGCTCTTATAGCTTGTTTTACCAAACTTGCGGAAAGGTCCATCCTTTTAGGGAACACATTCACTTCAAGAACCACGCTGTTTTTTTTAGCAAGTTCAAACAGCGCACCCATATCCAAAGAAAAGCCGTTTCTCATAGAAACAAGCCTACCCGTAGGATGTGCAAGAATATTCGTATTCTCGTTCGAAAGCGCTTTTTCAACGCGAATGTTATTCGCAATCGAATCCTCATCGAATCCGGTATGCATAGCGGCAAGAACAAGATCCAATTTTTTAAGCACTTCGTTTGTAAAATCGAGAGAACCGTCTTTCAGAATTTCCACCTCGCTCCCTTTAAGGATCGTAATCTCTCCTTCTTTATTTATTTTATCAATTATTTCAGTTTCTTTCAACAACCTTTCTTCGGAAAGGCCGTTCGCAATTTTCAACGCACCTGAGTGGTCCGTTATCGCCACATAATCATATCCTTTGTATATACCCTCTTCCGCAATTTCGGAAAGCGAATTTGTGCCGTCGCTGAAATTTGAATGTACATGCAAGTCTCCTCTGATATCACTTTCGTTTATAAGATCGGGTATTGCGTCTCTTTCGGCAAGGTCGATTTCTTCCTCTCCCTCTCTTATCTCAGGGGGGATATATTGAAGTCCTATCATCGAATAAAATTCTTCTTCGTCGGATACTTCGGCAAGGACATACCCGTTCTTCGAAACAGAAAAACCTTTTGCCTTTGCAATATCTTTCAATTTATTTACATGGGATCTGGATCCTGTATAGTAAACAAGAGCGGAATAAAAATATTTTTCGGGCACGATAAGAAACAAGAGCCTAACGTTCCTTAAATCTTTCAAAACAATAAACTCTTCCCTTTCTTTTTCTATCTTTTTGTATGAAACCACTTTTTTGATAATCTCTTTGGCATTTTTTCCGGATACGACAAAATTTATATTATTTACTGTTTCTTTACCCCTTCTTACGCTGCCTGCAACTTCTATTTTTTCCATACCGCTTTCCGAAAGAAGGCTCTTTATCGAATTTCCGTAGGAAAAGCCTTCAAACAGAGTAAGTTCCCTATAATCCTTCTCATAAAGCAAAAGACTTTTTCTTACTTGTTCTTCAAAGCGGGCTCCGAAATCGCTCCTCTTTCTTAAAACGCCTATTTTTTTTCTCAAATCGGAAATCGAATCAATGCCTAATGTGTTGTATAATTTCAAAGCACTTTCAGGCTTTATGCCGGGCAATCCGGAAATCATCAAAAGCCCTTTGGGAATTTCCTCTTCGAGGTGCTTTTTGAAAGAAAATGTTCCCCCGGAAAAGAAAAGTTCTTCAATATCGGACGCAACTCTTTCCGGTAAGAAGAGGAGGTCGCCTCTTCCCTTCACCTGCTTATCCATTGCTGCGACAGAATACGCACTCTTCTCGTATAATGAGGCAAGGCTCCTTTCCTTTTTAAGAAGGAGCATTCTCCTAACATCCATTAAATTGAGATATATTTCCCAATTTGTCATCCTTTTCTCAGTTTGCCTCCGATTTCATTCTTTAACGTTTCTTCCAGTTTATCTATAAAAGTTTCGAGTTCTTCTCTTTTCATCGTTCTGTCTTTTGCAAAAAATTTCAGGGAGTATGCAAGGTTCTTTTCGTTGTCTGCAAGCGGTTTTCCCATATAAATATCGAAAAGTTCTATTTTCCTAAGTTCGGGAGGAGCAACGGAAAGAATTACCGAACGTACCTTTTTCTCGGGAATTTCTTTGCTGGCCACAACGGCAATGTCCATTTTTAGAGGGGGATGTACCGGGAATTCTTTAAACTCTTTCAACAATTTCGCACGTTTTAGCAAAACAGATATATCCATCTCGGCGTAAAAAACTTTTCCTTTAATGCCGAAATTCCGGGTAATATCGGAGAGCACTTCGCCAATCACACCTATTTTCTCATTTTCCGAATAAACGAAAGCCGTTCTGAAAGGATGCAGGTAAGAGGCTTTTCCTGCGTCAAAATTTGCATTTATCCCGAGAGATTCGAGCAAAGATTCAATAATGCCTTTAAGGTAATAAAAATCATAGGGAACTTTTATCCCGAAAGGATTTGTTTCGGCACGGTCACCTGAAAGCATAATCCCGATTTTTCCTTCTTCTTTATACTTATCTCCGTTTTTACGAAATACCTTGCCTACCTCAAAAATAGCGATATTGTTTGTTCCGTTCTTTTTATTCGTTTCGACAACATTCAAAAGCACCGGAAACAGAGAAGGCCTTAAAATACTCATCTCCTCACTAAAAGGATTTACTACCTTTGCGATGTTATTTTCATCTATTAACGTGTTTTTAAGAAGCGCGTTTCCGATAAGAGAAACCGTTTGAACCTCGGTTAAGCCAAGTTTCACGAGCAAATCTTTTAACATCCAGGAAAATTCTTCTTCCTTGGTTCTAACGGCACTTTTAAGCGCTCCCTCCAATAATTTCTCGCCAAAGGAGTTGTATCCTTTCATTCGCAAAATTTCCTCTATAAGATCAACTTCTATGTTTATGTCTCTTCTGAACGAAGGGGGTTTTACCTCGAGAAAATCGCCCATATCCTTATACTCAAAGCCTTCAAAGTCAAAATACTTTTTAACTTCTTCCTTGGGAAGATCCTCGCCGAGAATTTTACCTACCCTGCTCAATCTTATTTTCACAGGTGACTGCGTTCCGAGGTGGTTTGAAATATTGCTTTCACTTACCGTTCCTCCCGCCTCTTGCACTATGAGTTTGGAAGCAAACAGGGAGGCATCTTCGGGAAATAAAGGATCCGTGCCTTTTTCAAAAAGTACCGACGCATCGGTCATCAAATTCAAACTGCGGGCGCTTTTTGAAACACAAGAAGGCAGAAAATACGCACTTTCGAGAAACACGTTTTTCGTGTCCTCCGTAACTTCCGTTTCCTCTCCTCCCATAACGCCGGCAAGAGCAATAGGCTTTTCACTGTCCGCAATAACGAGATTCCATTCATTCAAACTTCTTTCCACTCCGTCAAGAGTTTTGATTTTCTCTCCACTTTGTGCTTTGCGCACATAAACGGCTTTTTCTATTTTATCCGCATCGAAGGCGTGCAAAGGCTGCCCGTAAAATTTTAAAACATAATTTGTAATATCAACAATGTTATTTATAGGGCGCGCCTGAAGCATAAACAGTTTCCTTCTCAATGAGTAAGAAGACTTTCCGACCCGCACTCCGGATATTTTTCTTCCGGAATAAAAAGGTGCAAGTTCCGGATCTTTTACGAATACGGGAATATCGGTAGTTCCAGAGAGTTTTATTTCGGTATCGGGCTTGAAACGAGAAAAATCCGCTTTTCTCTTTTCCTTTCTCGCGCGTAAAATTTCTATCCACCGTGCAATTCCCACAACATAAAAAGCATCCGCCCTGTCGGGAAGAAGAGAAAACGACAAAAATACGTCATCAACGGGGAATAGGTCTTCGAATGGCTTACCTATGGGTGTATCCTCCGGAAGAATTAAAATTCCTTCCTTTTCCTCACTACTCAAGATCTCTCCGTCAAGCCCCAATTCTTTGTAAGAGCAAAGCATTCCTTGAGATATTTTATCTTTGAACTTACGATCGGAAATTACCGTTCCGTCGGAAATTCTGCCACCGGTTAAAACGAGGGGCACAATATCGCCGTTTTTAAGGTTGGTTGCGGCTGTAACGATTTCAAAAGATTCATCTCCCGTATTGGCCACGAGTTCAAAAAGTTTTGTATCGGGAATCCGGGATAAATTTTCAACCCTTGCGGTAACCACTCTATCGAACTTGTGCTCGGTTTTTACTACCTCTTCCACCTCCAAGCCAAGCAATGTAAATTCCTCCGCGAGTTTTTCCGGACTATAATCAAACGGTAAAATTTCTTTTAATAATTTTACGGAAACAAGCATCTTATTTCACCTTCCTTTATCTAAACTGATCCAAAAACCTCAGATCGTTTTTATAGAAAAATCTAATATCCGGAATATTGTATTTAACCATTGCAATACGCTCTATCCCCCAGCCGAACGCAAACCCCTGATATTCTTCGGGATCTATTCCCACGTTATTGAGCACATTGGGATGAACCATTCCGGAACCACCCATTTCAAGCCAACCACCGAAGTTTATCGAGGTTTCGGCACCCGGCTCCACGAACGGGAAGTAAGAAGGATTGAAACGCACTTCGACTCCTTCTCCGAACATCCTTCTTACGAATTCGGAAAGCGTGCCTTTCAATTCCTTAAAAGACACATTTTTATCCACCACAAGCCCCTCAACCTGATGAAATATAGGAAAATGGTGAGCGTCGGGAGGATCTTTTCTGTAGCACCTTCCTACCGCAATCACGCGAATCGGGGGTTTGTATTTTTCCATAGTTCGTATTTGAATAGGTGAAGTTTGCGTCCTTAAAAGATATTTATTCAAAAGATAAAAAGTGTCCTGCATATCGCGTGCGGGATGATACTCGGGAATATTGAGTGCTTCGAAATTGTAATACTCCTCTTCAATTTCGGGGCCCGTCATTACGTCAAAGCCCATTGAAAGAAATATCTTTTCAACTTCAAGCATTGTTTGAGTAAGAATATGTAGAGCACCGCTTCGGAGTTTCAAACCGGGAACAGTCACATCAAGCTTCTCTGAAGCGAGTTTCCGCATCCTTTCTTCACGTTCTATTTCTGAAATTTTTTCTTTAATATTCTTTTCTATAAACTCCTTTAAGGCATTTATGCTCTCCCCGAAAGATTTTCTTTCTTCCTTGGGAACATTTTTAAGTTCCTTAAAAAGGAGCGCAACCTTACCTTTTCTTCCGAGAAAATACTTTTCGAGTTCCCGCAATTCCTCGGCGGATTCCGTTTTTATCTTTTTAATAAATTCGTTTTTAATTTCTTCAATCTTTTGCCTCATTGAAACCTCCAATCCGATTTAATTATTAAATTGTATGCCAAACACCCGAATTGTCAAACAAACGTTAATCCATTATAATGAAACAATGAAAAAATTTGCATATGCAAAAATTAACCTGACACTCGAAATATTAAGCAGAAAACCGGATGGATACCATAAAATAAAATCCGTTTTTCAAAAAATCTCCCTATCGGACATTATAGAAATCTCGAGTTCGGAAAAGCCCCGAATCGAATTTACCGGTTTCAAGCCGGCGGGAGAAACAACGATTCATAAGGCCCTGCGCTTGTTTGAACAAAAAACGGGCATCAACACATCGCTTCGTATAAGTATTAAAAAGAGAATTCCCGCAAAAAGCGGGCTTGGCGGTGGAAGTAGCGATGCTGCAATCACTCTTTTAATGCTAAACAAACTCTACGGAAATCCGCTCGGAAAAAAAGAGTTGAAAGAATTAGCACAAAAAATCGGGGCGGATGTCCCATTTTTTCTCGACGGGAAAACCGCTCTTGTGGAAGGAATAGGGGAAAGGATCCTTCCGCTGAAAACAAACCTCAAAAATTACTTCGCTCTGATCGTAGTTCCGGACTTTGGCTATTCTACCGAAGAAGCGTATAAAATGTTTGATTTACACGGAAACCCGGGAGAAAAAGGAGCAACTGAAAAACTGATCCGATGCTTGAATAAAGATTGCACGCAACTCGAATCTCTTTTGTATAACGATTTTGAAGAGATGCTTAAGAAAACGGATAAAAAGTTTACCGATTTTCTAAAAAAGATCACCGAATTAACGGGAAAGAGATTTTCACTAACAGGCTCGGGATCCGCAATTTTTACGGTTTACAGAAACAGAGACGCCGCCAAATCAGGGCTTAGGGTAATTTCAAACGAAGGCTTTAAGGGATTTGTTTCGAGATTCAAGTAATTTCAAATACTTTTGTTAACCCTGATTTCCATTGTTTTATATATGGCCCCTACGTCAAATAATGTGATAATTCCAAGCGGGGGAAGATTTTTATCGCCGTTTTCCGTTATAATTACGGCATCGAGTTTTTCGCCGTTTCTATGGTAAATTTCAAAGATTTCCGCAACTTTAAATATATTTGTATCTCTCGATACAAACTGACAATTCATCCTATGTTCCATATAGTTCATCGTATTCTCGATTTTTGAGTTCCTGAGGTCCACCGTTAAGTTGTCCGAGACATAACGAACAATCGTTTCGGCCGTTACCAAGAATAAAAATTTTCCGTCTTTGTATACGGGAATTTTGGAAAAATTATTCTCTCTCATAAGTCGCATTGTTTGCGATATGCTTTCTTCGGCAGTAACTGTGAGAATTTTCCTCTGAAACATCGGTATAACAAGCGGGGGAGATTTAAGTTTTTTCAAAATTTCTCTCGCTCTGAGCAAAATCGTTTCGGAAGGAATTGCAATAATTTCTCCCGTTGAACGATGAACAATCGCGTTTCGCAAATCCCCGATCTGTTTGAAGTCTTCTTCGTATTCCCTTACAATTCTATTGAACTTTGCAGATCTCTCCACCAATTCATGATAACTTACCCACTTATCTTCATGAAGGGAAACGCGCAGAAAATGATCTATCTCGTTATAAGCGGAAATAAACTCTTCCGCACGATTCCCTTCCCACATCATAATCCGAGTTCGTCGGCAATATCCTGCATTGCCTTTAATGCAATTTCAAAAAACTCATTCAAAGGAATTCCCAATTCTGTTTCGCAAGTCCTCATCTGTTCCCTGCTCGCACCTGCCGCAAAACTTTTATCTTTGAATTTCTTTTTAAGCGATTTAACCTTAACAGTGGAAAGTTTTTTATCGGGCATTACAAGAGCAACAGCAGTGATAAACCCCGTAAGCGGATCGACTGCAAAAAGCGCTTTGTCAAGTAAACTTTTTCTCGGCAAACCGTGAATCTCGTTGTGCACCTTCACAGCATATACGACATCATTGGGAAGTCCCATGGCAGAAAGCCACTCCGCACCTATTATACTGTGTTTTTCCGGATCCTCTTTCGTAACTTCATAGTCAATATCATGCAGCAAACCTGTAATCCCCCATTTTTCTTCGTCTTCGCTCAACCTACGCGCAACCGCCCTCATTACCGCTTCCGTTGCAAGCATATGTTTTATCAAGTGATCGTCATGCACCCGTTTTTTTAACTCCTCGAAAAGTTCGTCTCTATTCATCTTCCGCCTCCCTAATAATTTCTCTGATTTTAGAAGTATAATCGCTTATCATTTTTCTTACAACACCTTTGTCCATTTTGCCCCGACCGGTTTGAACACGATAAAGTTTTTCCGGAAATTCTAATTTATCAAGATCGAAGCCGTTATCAATCTTTATTTTATATTTCAATGCATGGATCCTTCTCGAAAGATTTTTTAATTGCTCCGACTTCCTATGGATACCTACGGAATCCAGCGCTTCCAAAACAAGATCTTCCGTATAAATTTTGCGGGCAAACAGGCAAATCGTCAAAGAATTCAGTATAAAACGCCATTCCTCTTCTTTTATGAGAAGGTCCACCTCCGCGGAGGGGTCTTCGCTCATCTCTCCTTTGATTATTTTTTCATCCAGAGAGTATCCAGCACTATCCAGATGCGAGTGCCGCACCCCCATAAGGAAGCCGAGAAAAGCATCTCTCCCTGTTATATACCCGGGTGAGCCGTTCTTTCCGAAATTGATTGCAAACTCCTTTCCTCCGTATTTCTCCGCGCAAAATGCGGAACCGTTGTTTAGATCTCCGTAAAATTCGTTTTTCATATTCCACATATTGTAAAGGACTTTCTCATAGGTTTCAAAATCTCCGAAATTCAAAACAAGCCCGTCCGTTTCCTTAACCCCTATAATGCCTCTCTCAAAGGCTTCCGTTGCCCAAGATAGCGTAACGCCTGTTTCCATTACGCCCCAGCCTGCGCGTTCCACGATATAGAGAAGTTTTAACAGTGCTTCGGGAGTACTAATGCTCAAATTGGTTCCCATCGCATAGATCGGTTCATAATCATACGGAATTTTAAAACTTTTATAGTGGATATTGTCTTCGAACGGCTCTCTCAATACTCCGAGATGTATGCAACCAACCGGGCAATTTGCACAAGCAATCTGCTGCGCGAGATAATTCTCTGACATATTCTCTCCGGAAAGTGCTTCCGCGTTTTCAAAAAATCCCTGAGAAAAGTTTCTCGTAGGCAAAGAGTTTATTTTATTTAACGGCAAAACATTTTGAGGTGTTCCGAGATTATGATATTTCTTCATTGCGGGAGATTTTACGGCATCCCAAAATATTTTGTTGTAAATTTTGTTAAACTTGGCAAAATTCTCGGTTTTATGCCGTTTGCTTCCCGAAATCACAACCGCTTTCAAATTTTTGCTCCCGAAAACGGCACCAAGCCCGAGCCTCCCGAAATGCCTCCCCGTATCAACGGAAACATTTGCCATTAAAGACTTATGCTCTCCTGCGGGGCCTATCCTTATTATACTTCTCTTTCCCACGCCTTCCGCCCTTGAATGCAAGATACGTTCCGTGGCAAGAGCGGACTGTCCCCAAATCGAATACGCCCTGTGAAATTCAACTTCTTCGTCTTTTATCACAATAAACACCGGGTAGGGCGACTTACCGGCAATTACAATCGCGGAAAGCCCTGCATCATACATAGACATAAAAAGCCTTCCGCCTGCATGGGATTCGCCGAGATTCCCCGTAAGAGGAGACTTAAACATCGCAATTGTTTTTGTTGCAATCGGATATATCCCGTTCAGGGGGCCAATCGCAAGAATAATCGGTGATTCCGGAGACAGAGGGTCAATATTCTTGATATTCATATCATATAATAATTTTGTTGCAACTCCCGTTCCCCCGAGATACTTGCCAAAAAGTTTCGGATCTTCGTAAACTTCGCTCTTAAACGAAGAAAGATCTATTCGCATAATTTTATTATTCGTCATCTTCCACCTCCACAAGGGCAAGCACGCCGTTCGGGCAATATTCCGCACAGATGCCGCACTGATGGCACACAAGGGGCTCTCTTGCAATCGGATCCCACTGCATCGCATTCAGAGTGCAAGCTTCTACACATTTGTAGCAATGAATGCATTTTTCCTCATGAAAAATTACTCCTCCGTCCTTCCTTACGGTAAGAGCCTCGGTAGGACAAGCGGCAGCACAATCAGGATGGGCGCAGCCCGTGCAGATTCTTATGGAAAACGCACCTTCAACCCCGGGATAATTTTTAACCCGCATCGCCGATAGTTTCGTGGTGGCTATATGGAAGTACGTTCTGGAACAGGCATACATACAGGAGTAACACCCCGTGCACTGCGCCCTGTTTACCACCCTCATCACTTTTCTCATCTTTTCCTCCTGTAAATTTTGTAATCTATTTTCGGAAATATGCTGTCTTTTGTTTCGAGGTATTCCAAAAAAGTTTCGTCAAAATTTTTGCTTTCGAGCATCTCATACAACTTGTAAAAAGCCGATATGTGAAATTTCTCCGCAGACGTGGCATATTTCACCGCAGTTCCCATAGTGATAAGGAACGCCCAATCGCTGCTCTGCGCAAGCATAAGTTCCCTTGCCATCTGATTCAATATACGCCTTTCTATATCGGACGGGGATTTAAACTTTTCGGGGAGCTCGATCATTATCTTTCCCATAATATAGAGTTCGGGGTAGATCCAATCATTTTTTTCGTTAAGCCACACCTTAAAGTACCCTCCGTCGCCCCATGTAGAGGGTGCAGGTTGAGAAAGTTGGTTAACCGGATACCTTTTAAGGTAGTCTGTGGGTGTTGCCATCTCGAGCAAGTCGGAATAACGGTATATCTTCCTAAACAGGTGTTCTAAAAAATCAGGGCCCTCAAACCACCAATGTCCGAAAAGTTCGGTATCAAACGGAGCAACGATAACGGGTTCCCTATCCATTACGGAAAGCAAGTACTCCGCTTCTCTTTCCCTGTTAAACATAAAATTTCCTGCGTGAATCTCCGCGACTTCTTTGGCTTTTTTTCTATCATAAAGTTCTTTCTTATCGAGAGGAACTTTTCCTGTAATTTTATGCATTTTAATTCCGGAGTCAAACCTGAACCCTCCCGGATGCAAAAATTCTTTCACTTCTCTATCACTTAAATCATACCCTAAGTCCCTGTAAAACTCCCTGTAATTAAAATCACCCGGATAACCTTCCGCTGCACTCCATACTTGTTTTGACGCTTCCGGGTCCCGTGCAAAAAACGCCACTCCGTTTTCGCTTACAAGGGGAGCATGAACACCGTAAACAGGAGAAGGATCTGCAAATAACAAACCATGGCTGTCGAGAAAGGTAAATTCTATGCCGTTATCTGATAAAATCTTATCTATCCCGGGCGTGTACGCACATTCTCCCAACCATATGCCGTTCGGCTTTTTTCCAAACATACGCAGGTACTCGCTCACACCTGTTTCGATCTGTGCATTTCTGCATTCTTCGTGAAGTTCAAGCGGAAGTATCTCGTGAGTGGCACTGCACGTAATTATTTCAATAAAACCCAAATCCTGAAGTTTTTTAAACCCGGATAAAATATTCCCGTTCAATTTTAAGAACGTCTCCTTTAAAAGCAAAAAACGGCTCCGGTAGAACTCCAAGATTTTCTTTTTTGTCGGGTCCTTTTCTTCGGCATATTTTTTTTCGGACAAGGCAATTCTTTTTTGCAGATACCTCTCAAACCGAAAATTGAGAAGTTCGTCGGACAGCATATTGGCAAGCGGCGGCGTAATTGACATTGTTACTCTAAATTTAACACCCTCGCCTCTCAATTTATTAAAAACAATATACAGGGGGAGGTAGGTTTCGGTTATAGCCTCGTAAAGCCAGTTTTCTTCCAGAAAAAACTCTTCTTCCGGATGCTTTACGAAAGGAAGATGGGAATGCAGAACAATTAAAAGATAGGCCTTTCTTTTCATTTACCGTTCCTTCGGAATTTTAATGTATTTAACGGATTTTGCCTCTTTCTCCGTATTTTTCTTTTTTTCTTCAAGTTTTTCCATATTCTTCGGAACAGTTTTTTTCGACACTCGCCTTTTCTTTCTTACGCTCACCCACTTAACAGTTTTATTATCCGATGCCTTGCTAACGGGGACAAGCACCTCCGGTGATTCCGCAATCTTCTTAAACTCCCCGTTTTTCATTACTCCCACTACGGCATTCACCTTTTTGCCTTCTTCGACTTTCATATAGCCGTTTCCCTTGTTTGACATAACAGGTATCTCAATGACGTTTTTCTTATCCTCATTTATCCGTAAAACAACCTCTTTACCCGATTTCTTTGTTTCCCAGTGAACAAAAACGGTTCCCGGCTCTTTCGGAAGGAGCTGGACAAAATCTTCATTATGTTTTTTAGGGGGTTTCTTACTTTTTAACTCTTCTTCGAATTTTTTCATTTTTTCGATCGGGATTTTCTTTTTCTCTATTTCTTTAATAAGAGTTTTAATGTCCATTTTGCTTCTTCCTTTTATTCCGTAAATCCTGGCAATTCTCAAAAGTTCTTTTTTTGTCATCTTTTCATATTTTTTCATAAATCACCTCTTTCTAAACCTATATCCTCTCGGTATAACCACTATTCCGAGAGGAGAAATATGAAATCGTTTCCGGTCTTTCTCCAAATCAAATCCTATAACTTCATTATCGGGAACATTAACAAATTTGTCTATTATTGTATTTTTAATTTTAACATTCTTTCCTATGATACAATCGTTAAATATGATAGAGTCAGAAATATCGGAGCCTTCGTTAATGCGCACGTTGGGAAATATAACGGAATGGTTAACATTTGCCCCTATAACAATGGATCCGTCTCCTATCAGGGAATCTTTCGCATTACCGGAAATCTCTTCGCCATTATGCCGCACGGAAGCAAATTTCACCGGAGGGAATTGCCTCGCATGCGTAAAAATAGGCCATTCTTTGTTATAAAGATTCAGTTTCGGAATGGGAGAAAGTAAATCCATATTCGCTTCGTAAAAAGAATCTATTGTGCCGACATCCTGCCAGTATCTTTCTTTCCCGTCTTTGTCCGTAAACCTGTACGCATAAACCGGGTAGGAGTGGCTTATCGCATAAGGAATAATGTCTTTCCCGAAATCGTGGGATGAAGTCGAAATCTCGGCATCGTGCACCAAAAGTTTTTTTAATATCTCCGCATTAAACACATAAATGCCCATAGAGGCAAGAGAATATCCGGGTTTATCCGGAATTTCGGGAGGATCTTTCGGTTTTTCCTTAAACGCAATTATCTTGTTATCGGGATCAATATGCGTTACTCCGAATGCAGATGCCTTGGATTTAGGCACAACAATTGCGCCGACAGTGATGTCCGCTTTTACGGAGATATGGTAGCTTAACATTTCTCTGTAATCCATCTGATAGATGTGGTCCCCGGAAAGAACGATTACAAATTTCGCCTTTTCTCTGTCTACAAAGTATAAATTTTGGAAAACGGCATCGGCAGTACCCGTATACCATCTTTCGCCAAAACGCTGCTGCGGAGGAATATCCATTATGTACTCGCCGAACATACTGCTTAAAAAGTTCCATCCTACGGCAAGATGCCTGCTCAACGACGCGGATTTATACTGAGTGGCAACAAGAATTTTTCTAAACCCCGAATTTACACAATTGCTCAGCGTAAAATCTATTATTCTATACTTTCCTCCGAAAGGAACCGCAGGTTTTGCCCTTTCTTCCGTCAAAGGATAGAGTCTTTGCCCTTTTCCTCCCGCAAGTAAAAAAACCAAAGTTTTTTTAACGTCTCGCTCGCTACATTTCATTTTTTCCTCCTTAGTTCATTATATGAGGAATAAGCGCAAATATAAAATATAAATTCCCTATTGACATACGAATTTTTGTTCGTATAATTTAACTATGAGAAGGATAATAATGCATATGGATATGGATGCGTTCTTCGTTTCGGTGGAAATCAAAGACAAACCGTGGCTTTTAGGAAAACCTGTTGCGGTGTGCGGTGATGTATCCAAGCGTTCCGTAATCGCAACTTCTTCATATGAAGCACGAAAATGCGGAGTTCATTCGGCAATGCCCGTATTTAAAGCAATAAAGATATGTCCCAACCTGATACTGCTCAAAGCAAACCACAAAAAATATGCCGAAATATCCGAGAAAATAATTTCAATTCTATATTCATATTGCCCGTCAGTAGAAACATCATCCATAGACGAGGCATTCCTTGACCTTACTTACACGGTTAAAAATTTTGAAGAAGCGGAATTGCTCGCTAAAAAAATCAAAACCGAAATCATAAAAAAACTCGGTCTGCCACTAACCATAGGAATATCCTCCAATAAACTGCTCGCAAAACTTGCATCAAAAATCGGAAAGCCAAACGGACTTAAAATCATTCTGCCGGAGAAAACAAAATCAATTCTAAAAGATACACCCGTAGAAATGATAAGCGGAATAGGACCGAAAACATCCGAAATACTTAAAGAAAAATTCAACGTTCATACGCTCGGCGAACTAAAGAAAATCCCTTTGCTCACACTTTCATCCGTATTCAACTCTTACGCCCTGTTTTTATACAATGCCGCAAGAGGAATTGACAGAAACCCAGTCATGCCCGATTATGAAAAAACTCAGGCAAAATCCGTGGGAAATTCAATCACCCTGCCATTCGACACAGACAATATGGAATACTTGAAAAAAGTTCTGGAGTATATTGCGTTTAAAGTTGCCGGGAGGTTGAGAGAAAAAAGATTATATGCAAAAAATATCATTCTGGTCGTAAGGTTTTCCGATTTCCGAACAAAAACAAAAAGGATGAAAATTCGTCCTACAAACACAGGCAAAACAATTTATCTTGCGTCTCTGTGCATATTGAAAGGAATAAAAACCCGGAAAAAAATACGGTTGCTCGGAATAACAGCATCAGACCTCATAGGTTCTCCCGCCTTAAATTTATTCGACACTTCCAAAGCGGAAATCAAAAATACAATCATAGAAGAAACTATGGATAAGATTAAAGCAAAATACGGAGAAAACCTCGTGACTTTTGCAAGCATTTACGAAGCAGTCAAAAAGGAAGCGATCAAACCTTTGTCTTTTCCCGAAACTTACCGCACTTAAAAATATTGTAAGATCGGCCTTAAAGAGTTTGCAAATAAGAAAAAACATATTACAATTTAAAAACAAGATTATGAACAAACATATTATTGAAAAAAATTACGGAAAATCATTAAATACGGAAAACGATTCATACATAAAGCATAATAGTGCCGTGCAATTCTGCAAATGCGGCCCATACATAACAACAGGTTTAACAAGATTAAAATCAAAAAGTACACGGGTAAAAACTGCTATAACCGAATTGAAAGCATCACTTACGGAAAGGCTATGAAAATAAAAATACTAAAACCAATAGTGCTAATAACAATATCTATCATTGCTTTGCTAACGGCAATATCCGTTACCAAATATCAAAACAGACTAAAACCGGAACTCTCGATAATCTATCTCTCCTTTTCCCCTTACAAACCCTTTGAAGG
Source organism: Caldisericaceae bacterium (assembly GCA_021161495.1). Classification (GTDB taxonomy): domain Bacteria; phylum Caldisericota; class Caldisericia; order Caldisericales; family Caldisericaceae; genus AUK232. The sequence continues at coordinate 17,464 of JAGHAO010000025.1, forward strand.
AGATATTGAAACAATCAAATTCGAAGTGGAGAACACGGGAAAAATTACCGCAAAAAATTTCGAAGTCTGTTTAAAAGACAACGGGACATTAGTGAATAAAGAAGTAATAGATTTTTTGGCGCCGAATAAAAAAGTTCCGGTGGTATTTAATTATGAATTCACTTCTCCCGGAAACCACCTGCTATCCGTTGAAATTGACTGCAAAAATGCAATAAAAGAATCAAACAAGCGTAATAATTGCGTAAAAATGAAATTTAATGTGGAAGAAAGCATAGATAAATTTCTTGTTTACAAGGTAAAATTGGGAAACGAATGGTTTACCACCAATTACGGGGGCGCTTCACCTGTTATCAGCGGCAACCGAATATACATAGGCGGCAAAAACAGATATTTCCTTTGCATAAACAAAACAACAGGAAAATTAATTTGGAAGTTTACCGTGAAAAATGCGGGCTCCTACCCCGGAATTTACACAACACCAGTATTGCACAAAGGAAACGTATATTTCGGGACAACGGGAACCGATCCGGTCAGATCTTCCGGGCATCTGTTTTCCCTAAACGCGGACACAGGTAAAGAACAGTGGGAGTTTAAGACAGAAGCCGATATTTCTTCGATAGCCTTACATAACAATAAGTTATTTGCCTTAGACAGAGACGGAGTTCTCTACTGCCTCGAC
>JAGHAO010000073.1 GCA_021161495.1 Caldisericaceae bacterium
GTTATGTTCCGCATCTCTTTCTTCGCGATGCATTATCTCGAACCTTGTTTCGGCATCTTGTCTTTTGTCTATCTAAACTATATCCCGCATTACTTTCCTCGCCGAAGGCGAACACTTGTTTGGGGATCTTGTCTTTTGTCGCTTTGAGCTTGTTTCAGGATCTTATCTTTTCCGTTTTTGGAGTACACTTCAATAAAAGAATTAAAAACGAGACCCTGAACAAATACATCTCAGGGTGACAGAATGAGGGACATCTCAGGGTAACGAAAGCGGGGGCATTTCAAGGTGGCGAAAAAGAGAGGATAGGAGTTTCGAGGGAAATGTGTTCCCTCGATTTAGGACCCTGAGTTACGACATCTCAGGGTGACGGAAGGGAGACATCTCAGGGTGACGAAAAAGGGAACACCTCAGGGTGACGAAAGGGATCATTTTTTCATCGGAACGGTTTCTTATCCTGTTTATCATAGTTATAATTACAACCGTTTTCAAGAAAAAGGTTGAAAGCAGGATAAAGATTAATATCGGAACTTTTAGATCATGTAGGTATAAAGGGGGGGGATTTTAGGTTGAAATACTATTTTTCAGGAGTTAATCTTTCGTTCTTCGTATTATTATTTCGAAATCGGCGTTTTCGATTTCGTCGGATTGAATGCGCAGTTTCACTTCGTTTAATTCGTTATTTGTAAAAGTCAGTCTTAACGTTTCGTTAAATTTTCTGTTTTCGAAGGTTTTGGTTCCGGAAAGCGAAATCGTGCCCGGATCCGCATATTCCAGATTCAGACCTTCTATATATTTTGACAAAGGAAAAATATTTTCAACCGTTTTCTTTGCGTATAGAAGCGCTGCGATGTCTTCTTTGTTTTTAATCTCCGCGCCGTTCGAAAAAACCTTTCCGTTTTCAAAATCGTAGGTTGTGCCTTCATATTTTATTTGAAAAACTTTCCCGTTTTTTAGGACAACGTTGAATACGTAATTTATATTGTCTTCGTCTATCTTTCCTTGCTCCGCGATTAAAAAAGTTCCCGAATAGAGCGACGGATTCGAAAGAAAATTTTTCAGTTTTTCTACGTCCGGTAAAAGGCGGATCGAAATTTCGTTTTTCCCTTTCGAAATATTCACCGTTCCGCTGAACGGTTTGCAGAATTCCGATTTAACTTTCACGTTGATATTTCCCTGCTCAACCGGGGAGACCACACATTCTCCGTTTTGCCGTATGTAGAACGCCGCTGTTTTTCCGTTAATAAGGATCTCCGAAGGAATGACATTGCTTTTTATTATAAGGTATGCCTTAGGCACAAGGTAGATTGTTTGATTTTCGGAAACGGTTTTTTCGTATCCTTTTGCTTCTATTTCCGCTTTTTTGGAATGCACTTTTAAGATTCCGTTTTTTATGGAAACTTTTCTTCCGTTTACAACAGCCTCTCCGCTTACGGGCGCCTTTGTTACACTGTCAAACAGTTTAAGCGTGCGGGCTTCCGGCATACACCCCGCAAGAAAAATAGCAAGCAAAACAAAAGCCGTTATTACCTTTTTCTTCATATACGTATTTTAAGGCAACGAGGCGAAATTACAACACACCGTTTTTACCTATGTTTCTTAACTCCTATTTTGGGGCATATTTCGTTCAACGGGCATTCGGAGCACTTCGGAGAAATGGGGGTGCAGATGTTTTGCCCCAGTGTTACGAGAAGCGTGTTAAAAATAATCCAGTGCTTTTTCGGCAGAACTTTTTGCAGGGCAAATTCCGTTTCGGTGGGATTTTTTGTTTTCACAAGGCCTAATCTGTTTGAAATTCTGTGGACGTGTGTGTCCACGCAGATCCCCAATTTTCCGAACCCTTCGTTCAAAACCAAATTTGCCGTTTTCCTGCCCACTCCGGGAAGTTTCAAAAGTTCTTCCAGTGTGTCCGGGACTTTTCCTCCGTATTTTTCAATAAGGATTTTTGAAATTTTCAATATTTGCTCCGCTTTTCTGTGGTAAAAGCCCACGGGATATATGAGTTTTTCGATTTCCTTTTTTGAAAGGGAAAGCATTTTTTTTGGAGTGTCCGCTTTTGCAAAGAGTTTTTCGCTTGCCTTTAACGTGGTTTCGTCTTTTGTGCGCAAGCTCAGAAGAGTTGATATGAGAACTCTGTACGGAGATTTCTTTTCCCGCGCAACTTTCGTTACAACAGGAACTCCGTATTTTTTGAGTTCCTTTTTCAGTATCCTTACGATTTTGTCCGCTCTTTTATCAGTCACGCTCTGCTTGAATACCGATTCCTATCCACCGGGGGCCTGCGTATGTTCCGACAACCGCGCCGAGTTGCTGCATTCTCACTTCCGTATTAACCATTTCTTTTAACCTGTTTGCAAATTCCTGTGCTTCCGCTTTGTTTGTCCCGTAAATTACGCCTAATTTTTCTATTCCGCGCGTCTCGTAAATTTCTTTTACGTATTCTGCGAGTTTCCTCAGTGCGCGTTTCCAGGTGCGGGGAGTCGCTTCCGTTTTGACCACTCCGTTTGTAAAGGAAAGAATCGGTTTTATGCTGAGTATTGAGCCTATAATCCCTTCCGCTTTGCTGAGCCTTCCCCCTTGAACGAGGTATTTTATGTCCCAAAATGTGAAGCGTGTAATCATCTTCGGAACCAGCGCAAGCGTGCTTTGATAGACCTCTTCCAGAGATTTCCCTTTTTTGATTTCGGAAACCGCGTGCTCTGCAAGGAAGCAGAGAATCATCGAGGTGTGTTTTGAATCAACTAATTTAATTTTAGACGGGTCAAGTTGCTCTGCCGCCATTCTTGCCGCATTGAATGTTCCGCTGAGCCCGGAAGATATATGAATTGATATGATTTCGTCGCCGTTTTCAAGGATCGGTTTGTATGCGGATATGAAATCCTGAATGGAAGGTTGTGAGGTTTTCGGAAGCGTCTTTTCGGATTCAAGTTTTTCATAAAATTCGTCGGGAGTGATATTTACCCCCTCAATGTAGGTTTTATCACCGAAGCGCACCTTCAAAGGTACCACAACAATGTTATTTTCCCTGCGAAAATCCTCATCCATATATGAGGTTGAGTCCGTTACAATCCTTATCATCTTTCATCTCCCCTTTATTATTCTTTTTTACACTTTTAAATTATAATCATATAATATGAAAAGTAAAATTACGAATGAAATTGAGAAACTGAAAAATCCGGACGATATTTATCCGTTCCTCCTCTCTTTGTACTTGCTTTTTAAATTGGAGGACATACCTGTTACGTTTATCGAATTCTCCGCAATGAGCGGGTATCCCTTGCGGTTTTTGTACCGCCCCGGATTTGCGGATCTGTTTAGGTGCAGCAAGGATTTTATTGTTCGTAACCTTCATACGTTTTCGGAAACGGAAATTTTGAGTGTTGAACGCCCCGAAGTATGTGCCGAGGAAAAGCCTTTCGTAATTAAGGAGAATGATACACTAATATTTAAAGAAGGCAACAACACTTATTCCTTTTCCGACGGAGAAATTACCAAAAACACGTTGCAGGTAGAAGGGACGGCTTATGGGATAAAAACCGCCGAAAAGCCGAATAGGAAAGATTTCTATTCCGCAGAAAAGTTTGTTTTGTTCAGTAAACTTTTAAGAAAAGAATTTTTTGCGGACAGCGTTGAAATTTGCGGCGAAACCGTGTTTTCCGGGCTGACGGCATTCGAAAAATTCGCAGCGGACCTCAAAGCGGCAAAACTTCCGCCCGAAGATTTATATGGAGCCCTTACATCTTTCAGAATACAAACTTCGCTTTCTTACTCAATACCCGTGTATTTGCTCGGGCTTCACCATTTTGTGCGAAGAGAACTTCAAAACAAGGTAGGCAGTGCAATCCGAGCTTTTGAAGATTTTTCTATGTATGTCAAAGAGTGCGAAAGGATCATCGGAAGAAATGCCAATCTTGCCCCCCTTGATCTGCGCCGTATCGCAAATTCGCTTAAAAAAGCGGTTTCTTCGTACAAGAAAGGGACAGAAGAATTATACGAAGTGGAACTGAAAATTTCCTGACGGTTTTATCTTTTCGAAAGTTTGTTATACTTTTTTGAAAAAAGTATGCGGAGGTGAATAAAGATGACTGACCTTGAAATTGCCCAGAAAGCCAATATGAAGAGAATTGCGGAAGTTGCGGAAACACTCGGTATCGAGGAAGACGATCTGAGCCTATACGGGAAATACATCGCAAAAATCGAAAAAGGCGCTTTCGAAAAGGTAAAAGATAACCCTGACGGAAAACTTATTTTTGTTACGGCAATCACTCCCACCCCTGCCGGTGAAGGGAAAACGACCACCACAATCGGCCTTTCCGATGCCTTAAACGACCTCGGGAAAAAGGCAATGGCGGTGATCAGAGAACCTTCCTTAGGGCCGGTATTCGGAGTTAAAGGCGGTGCCGCGGGCGGCGGATACGCACAGGTGGTTCCTATGGAAGAAATTAACTTGCAGTTCACCGGCGACATCCCGGCAGTGGGTATTGCAAATAATTTGCTTGCTGCGATGATCGACAACCACATCCAGCACGGCAACCAACTCGGGATTGATGTGAGGCGCATCACCTGGAGGCGCGCCGTGGATATGAACGACCGGGCATTGAGGCAGACAATCGTTGCTCTCGGAGGCACAGGAAACGGCTACCCGAGGGAAACAGGTTTCGATATAACCGCTGCGTCCGAAATTATGGCAATTCTCGGAATGGCAAACGGAATGAACGATTTAAAGGAAAGGTTAGGACGGATTATCGTAGGGTATACGCGCAAGAGAGAGTCTATTACGGCAAAAGACTTAAAAGCCGTCGGCGCAATGGCGATTGTTTTGAGGAACGCAATTAATCCGAACCTTGTGCAGACACTCGAAAACCACCCGGTATTCATACACGGCGGGCCGTTTGCAAACATCGCTCACGGAGCAAGCACGATCACTTCGATAAAACTTGCTTTGAAACTTGCCGATTACGTGATTACGGAAGGAGGGTTTGCGTCCGACCTCGGCGGAGAGAAATTTATGGATATCGTAAGCAGGAACGGAGGGTTCCGTCCGTCCGTCGCCGTGGTGGTTGCAACGGTAAGAGCGCTTAAGATGCACGGCGGTTTGGCAAAAGACGAACTTAGAGAGGAAAACATCGAGGCTCTGAAAAAAGGGCTTGCAAACCTTGCAAAGCACATTGAGAATATGAGAAAATTCGGGCTTCCCGTTGTTGTCGCATTGAATAAGTTCATAACAGACACGGACGCGGAATTGAAAGTCGTCGAAGAATTCGTGAAGTCTCAAGGTGCGAGATTCGCCCTTTCCGAGGTTTGGGAAAAAGGCGGGGAAGGCGGAAAAGCACTTGCAGCCGAAGTGTTAAATGCAATAGAGAACGACAAAAACGAGTTCCGTTTCCTTTACGATCTTGACGAATCTGTTGAGGATAAAATTTACAAAATCGCAACGGAGATGTACGGTGCAAAAGGTGTGGATTACACGGACAGCGCAAAGAAAGACCTTAGACTTATAAAGAAAATCGGATACGCAAATCTTCCCGTTTGTATGGCTAAGACACAGATGTCTCTTTCAGACAATCCGAAACTCATAGGCAGGCCGGAAGGCTTCACCGTTACGATAAGGGAAGTGAGGCTTTCCGCAGGCGCAGGGTTTATCGTGCCCATTTCCGGCAGTATAATGACTATGCCGGGGCTTCCCAAACATCCTGCCGCGGAGAATATGGATATAGACGAAAACGGGAAAATTACCGGGCTGTTTTAATGTATCTCGAGGAAATATCGATATACGGATTTAAAACGTTCAGGAACGAGACGAGGTTAAAACTTTCGCCCCGCATTACGGCAATCGTGGGGCCGAACGGTTCGGGAAAAAGCAACATAGTGGATGCGGTGAGGTGGGCACTCGGCGAGCACCGCCTCACTCTGCTTCGCGCCGCTTCCGCAACCGACCTGATATTTTCCGGTTCTTCATTCAAAAAACCTCTGAGCGTTGCATCCGTTAAACTCATCTTCAACAATGAGGACAGGACGTTCCCTTCGGTGAGCACTCCGAGAGTGATAATAGAGAGGAGGATTTACCGTTCGAAAGACTCCCATTATTTTTTAAACGGAGAAGAGTTGCGCTTACAAGACGTATTTTCGCTTTTTTATTCCGCAGGAATGTATAATCAAACGTATTCCATAGTGAGTCAGGGCAGGGTCGACGAAATACTCCTTGCAAAGCCGGAGCAGAAAAGGGCGCTTATCGAACAGGTTGCCGGAGTTTCCGTATTCAAGAAAAAGAGAAAAGACGCATTGAAAAAACTCGACGAAACAGAGCAAAATTTGTTGAGGGTAAAAGATATACTAAACGAACTCAGGAAAAAAGCGGAAAGAATCATAAACGAATCAAAAAAGGCGCATATGTATTATTTTTTGCAGGATAGGTTAAAACAACTCGAAGGCACATTGCTTAATTACTCGCTAACAAACATCAGGAGGGAAATTGACGCTTTGAAAAGCGCAATCAAGGATTCCGAACTTGAAGAAGAGGAAATTGTTAAAAAAATACGCACTTTGAAGGAAGAACTTCAAAAAGAGAAAGACAAAAACAGCGGTTTTATCAAAAGTTTGGACGAGCTCCGTAAAAAGGAAGAAGAACTGAAAATCGAACTTGCCAAATTGGAAGAAAAAGAAGTATTTCAAACGAAAAAGAGAGAAGAAATCGAAAAGCAAATTGCCGAACTGAACGCAAATGCGGACTCTTTGGAAAGAAAGATGCGTTACCTTGAAAATGAGAAAAAGGGCGTCTCCGAAAAAATATCAGCACTAAAAAAGGAAATCGAAGACCGAAAAAACGAAATTGCCCGATTGAAAGAAAACCTTAAAGAATTGAACGACCGAATGGCACCGCTTGCGGAAAAAGAGAGAAACGCCGAGAAAAAAAGAGAAGAGTTGGGGGAAAAGAGGATCGTCCTCGAAAGAAAACTCAGCGGAATAAAGGCTTACATTTCGAATATCGAAAGCGAAAAACGCAGGATAGAAACACTCGTGCAAAGCGTGGAAAAAATAGACGAACACAAGGCTTTCCGCCTCGAAGAAGAAATAAATGCGTTAAAAGGAGAAATCGAGAATACCGAAAATAAAGCAAATTCGTTACGCGAAGAGATAGCGCTTTTGAAATATAAAATTTCCGAGGTAAAGAGTTTTGTGAACTCCGCATCGTCAGGCAGCGGGAAATACGGAAAAGGCACTCTCGGAGAAATGATAGGGAAAAATGCTTTTCCGGGGATCGAAGAAGAACTCCGCAGGTTCGTTGCAAACGACTTAGACGAAATAAAAGGAAAGAAAAACGGCGGATTTTTTGTGAGAAAAAATCTCATCGAAATAAAGGTTGCGGAATCGGAAAAAGTGAAACCCTTAAAAATAGATGAGCCGGGTTTCCTTCAAGGAATTTACGTTGCCGACGATATTTTCTCCGCCTCCGAGTTTTTCAGGGAAAATGCGGAAAAGATTTTTATAAAAAAGATTCTCACAAAAGACGGATTCGTTTTTTACTCCCCTTTCGAAGTCAAGGTGAGCACTGCCATTTTAGTCGAGGAAAAAACCAAACTTTTGAAAGAAATGGAAGAGACTTTGAGGAAAAAGACCGCCGCAGCCCAAGATTTTTCCGCAAAACTCAACGATTTGAAGAGAAAACTTTCCGATTTGATTAAAGAATACTCTTCCGCTTCGCAGGATGCGGAAAGAAAAAAGAAAGCGTTGAAAAAAAAGAAACTGCTCCGTTCTCTATCCGATAAAATTGCGGAGAAAACCGAAGAGGCGGAAAAGGTGAAAAAGGAAATCGAAAAACTAAAATCCGAAATCTCCTCGGTTTCGGCAAGCGATGAATCGAGGCATCTGAGAAACGAAATCGAAAAATTGAAATCCCGGATTAACGGCAAACTTTTTGCGTTGAAAGACAAAGAATACGAACTTAAAAGACTTATTGAGACCGAATCTTCTTTTTCCGGAAGGATAAAAGGAGCGGTATCCAGAAAGGAAGAAATCGAAAAGCGGATTTCCGAACTCGAAACCGACCTGAAAATTGTGAAGCAGGAATTGTTTTCAATCGAAAAGAGGCGCAATAAAATCAAACTTGATATTGCAGAGATCGAAAAAAACAAAAAGGCGTTCGAAGAAAAAGAAAAAGATTTCGAGAATGAATTTAAGCATAAAAATCTCGAACTGGAAAGGCTTGCGGAGCAGAGAGAGGAAGTTTTGCGGAAAGCAGAAAAGCAAAGGGTGAAACTTGCGCAAAAAGAGGCACAAGCCCAGGCGATTATCGAGAATATGAAGGAAAAGGAAATAAAAGA
>JAGHAO010000029.1 GCA_021161495.1 Caldisericaceae bacterium
CCGAAAATCTCCGAGAGATGTTTCATACTTTACTCACTTCCCGATGCAGAACTTGGAGAAAATATTATCCAAAATTTCCCGAGGAGCGGCTTCACCGGTCATCACACCCAAACTGATAACAGCTTCTTTAAGTTCCTCGGAAATAAGTTCGTCCGCACTTTTCCCGATAAGTCCCTTTGCGTTATCCATATGAACTAATACTTCTTCAAGAATTTGTTTTTCCCTCTCCGTCGTAATAAAAACAGATTCGTTTTCTTTCGGCGCAATTTTCTCCAATATACGTTTTTCAAGAAGGTTTATGCCTTCTTTTTTCAAAGCGGATATTTTGATTATTTCCTCGTTAGGAAACATCTCCTTGAGTTCTTCCACGGAAATTTTTTGAGGCAGATCAGTTTTGTTGAGGACAATTATCCGTTCCTTTCCTTCCGTAAGCCTCGCAAGATTCTTATCTTCCTCGGAAAGTTTGTCACCGGAGTCGAACATAAACAAAACAATATCACTTTCTTCTATGGATTTTAGGGAACGTTCCTTTCCGATCTTCTCTATCACATCATTCGTTTCCCGGATACCCGCAGTATCGATAAACCTCACCGGAATACCGAAGAAATCGATCGCTTCTTCCACGGTATCACGTGTTGTTCCCGGAATTTCGCTGACAATCGCACGTTCAAACCTTAAAAGGGCATTAAGTAGCGTGGACTTCCCCACATTCGGTTTACCCGCTATTGCCACCTTTACGCCTTTTTCCATACGCTTTCCTGTTTTGTAAGAAGCGAGAAGGTTTTCTATATCTTTTTTAACCTGCTCTATTTTTTCTTCAATTTCCTCCGGAGGAACTTCTTCCGCATCGAAAGGAAAATCGATCGGCGCCTCTATAAGTGAAATAATTTCCAAGATCTTTTTCTTTATCTCTTGTACTTCACTGCTTAATTCACCGAAAAGCCGTTTAGATGCAACTTTGAGAGAACGTTCCGTCTTTGCTTCTATGAGTTCGATTACGGCTTCGGCTTCTATTAAATCCATTTTACCGTTCAAAAATGCACGCTTTGTGAATTCACCTCTCTCGGCAAGGCGTGCACCGTTCTCCAACAAAATTTTCAGAACATACTCAAGGTTTTTTATACCGCCGTGCATTTGAAGTTCCACAACATCCTCACCGGTATAGGAATGCGGCGCTTTAAAATAAATTGCGACAGCACTATCTATCTTTTCTTTTGTTTTGGGATCAAAAACAAAGCCGACGTACACTTTGCGGGGTGTTTTTATTTCCTTCGAGAAAATTTTTTGTGCAATAAAAAGGGCGGCGGGGCCCGAAAGCCGCACCACCCCTATGCCGCCGAATCCGTAAGGCGTGGAAATCGCCGCAATTGTGTCGTTTCTCACTTCTTCAAGTCCACTACAACCCTTCTCCTCGGTTCCTTCCCTATACTGTGCGTCCATATGTTGGGGTAATTTTTCAGAGTCATATGAATGATACGCCTGGCAGCCGAAGACATAGGCTTCAGTTCGACAGGCTCCCTGAGTCTTTTGGCCTTTAACGCAGCGTTTAAGGCTATCGTTTTCAAGATTTCATATTGCTTTGCCTTGTATCCGTTTATGTCAAGAATAATCACAGGAAAGTTCCTGTCTAATTTGTGTGCATAAACATTAAGTATGTATTGAAGCGAGCGAAGTACGTTGCCACTTCTTCCTATGAATATTCCGGGGTCTTCCAGATGCTCAACGTTTATGTAATAACCCCCGTAGCGTTTCCCGGAAGAAATCGTAGCTGTTTCGCCTATGGAAGAAAAGATTTTGGCAAGAAATTCTTTAATTTTACCTTCCACCATATTTTACTTCTCCTCTTTGTCGTTCTTCTTAGACAACTTCTTCTGACTTTTTGGTGCTTCCATACCGACTTTCAATACATGAATTATATAAATTTGCTCAACTGCTTGTAACAATGAATACGTAACCCAATAAAGCAGTATCGAAGGTGCCCATTTGATAGACCAAACAGCCATTATGATAGGCATAAAGTACATCATCATTTTCGTGTTCTGGTCCATTTCCTGGCCGGGAAGCATTGACGTCTTCGTTTGAAGGAACATAGAAATAAGAACCAGTGCGGGAAGAATATAGTAAGGATCCGGAGTATTTAAATTGGGAAGCCACAGGAACCTCTCCAAGTTAAAAGGTGCATAATTTGCAAGCGCCCCAAACAGAATAAAGAGCAAGGGCCACTGGACGAGCAACGGCAAACAGCCCCCGAACATATTGACATTATGTTCCTTATAGACTTTCATTACCTCCTGGTTTAGTTTTTGCGGATTATCCTTGTATTTTTGCCTAAGTTTATTAATCTCCGGCTGAATTTTCTGCATTCCGGCACTGGATTTGAACTGAGATCTCGTAAGCGGATGAACCAACAGCTTGATCAATACTGTAACGAGGATAATATCTACACCGTAGTTCGGAATAATACGGTGGAACCATTCAAAGATACCTCTCATCCATTTATAAAAAACGTTCGGTTTTACAATATCGATAACACCGTTCTGCGTAACCGTATGTAGGTTACCGTTGCTATCTTTATAGGTCACTTCCACCTTTACCGTATAGGCACGCGGTTCTATATACTTGAAGGTAGTAACGGTAAAGATTACGGTAGCACTTTTACCCGACTGAACAATATCGTCTTTCGTAACATCCTTTAATGCAATTACCGGTTCTCCTTTTAACGGCTTAAACGTTTTGCTGTCGACTACTTCAAAAGGAGAAAAATCCGTTTTCCCGTCAATTGAAACAAGTCTTACCTTTACATTGGAAATAAAATCATTCGTATTATTTGTTATTCTTATTGCCACAGGAACATTCTGCATTGCACGGCCTTTTGCCGCTACCTGCACGATAACGCCGGTTCCCGTTGCTTTCGGGAATTGAGCCGAAGCATTGCTACTACATCCGGTAAACATTAATGCAATAACGGACAAACCTATCAATATTACAAGTAATTTCTTTTTCATCATTCCTCCTTATGGAACAGGGTCATTACCGCCGGGAAAGAATGGATTGCATCTCAAAACACGCTTGATTGCAAGCCATCCTCCCTTTTTTGCTCCGTACCTATCTATTGCAATCATTGCATATTCGGAACAAGTAGGAGTAAATCTGCATGTATGCGGTTTTAGCGGCGAAATATATTTTCTGTAAAATTTAATCACTCCGATTAAAATTTTCTTCATTTACTTCACCTTCTCGAGTAATTTTTTCAAATCTTCGTAAACATCCCACATTTTAGCGGAACCAATAGTATTTCTTGCAACAAGTATATAACTCTTATTCGAATCAATTTCGGGTTCCACCCTTAAAAACGCTTCTCTCATAAGCCTTCTTGCACGATTTCTCTTTACGGCATTTCCGACTTTTTTAGATGCAACAAACCCCACCTTGCGGGATGTTGCTTTGGAAACAAAAAGTACGACATACCGCCCGAAGAATTTTTGAGAGTCACCGAATACCGCTTTAAACTCGCTTTCATTTAATCGTTTCCAAAGTTTCACTAAACGGAAAGTCTTGCTCTGCCTTTCGCCCTTCTTCTGCTTAAAATTCTTCTCCCGCCGGGAGTCTTCATTCTCGCTCTAAAGCCAAAATGTCTTGCCCTTTTCTTATTATGCGGTCTATAATTAGTCCTCATAGTCTCTTATACCTCCATACATTTAAATTTTTATACAGAATAAAATATAGCAAAACTTAGACAATAGTCAAATAGGTTTTTAATCGCTTAATATAAGAAGGTTTCTCGCAAAAAATTTTTTAAGCTTGTATATATTCTGTTTTAACTTTTCGTTTACTATGCTGTTTACGGGTAGAGGCTCGGTAAACTTCATTATTTCGAGCATTTCATCCTTTGTAAGATCCACATCGGCATCCACATTTTCATTTATAACAATACTTTTATCTATTGCCCCGGAAAGAAACCCGAAATCTTTGTCAAACTCTTTTATAAGTTCTATAATATGTATCGAACCACGTGGTAGTATGTCTGCATTTACATTTTCGGCTACCTCAGATTCCCCGGATATAGAAAAAGCAAATTCTTTCCCCTCAAGAAAAAGATGTAACAATGCATTATCACCTTCGAGTTTCCAGCCGAAAGCGCCGACTACGTTACCATTCAAAAATTCCACGATACAAAAATGTTCGCCCTCATTGAGCGTAAGCCTTCCGGAAAAACCGGAAGCGGACAACCCTGCAATTAAATCCGTAAGAGAAACATCCGAGGTGCTTCCTTTCGAAACCTTCATATAGAAATGATATTACGTTTGCATAAAATTTGCAATATGTTTATTATATTTATTGCTATGGATACAAAAACTTTTGACGTAATAGTCGTAGGTGCAGGGCACGCAGGTGTGGAAGCATCGCTTGCCTCGGCCCGGATGGGCGCTGAAACACTTTTGATTACGATCGATAACGACGCAATCGGCTGGATGCCGTGCAATCCTTCAATAGGAGGGCCCGGCAAGGCACAGGTTGTGCGCGAAGTAGACGCACTGGGCGGGGCAATGGCTCTGAATACGGATGCAACCCTTACGCAAATAAAGATGCTCAACACATCGAAGGGCCCAGCGGTATGGAGTTTACGCGCTCAATGCGACAAATGGCTTTACTCTTTGGGAATGAAAGAAAGAGTGGAAAATCAAAAGCACCTTCACCTCAGGCAAGGAATCGTCGAAAAAATTCTTGTAAAAGGACAGAAAACAATCGGCGTAAAAGTTGCGGACGGAACGGAATTTTATGCGGGTGCCGTCGTAATTACCGCAGGCACGTATATGAAAGGAAGAATTTATATATCCAAGTGGTCGCAACCTGCGGGAAGATGGGCCGAGCCGCCTGCGAACGGACTCTCGGAAAGTTTGAAAGAGTTAGGCTTCAAAATCGGACGGTTTAATACCGGAACAACCCCGAGAGTTGACAAAAGAACAATTGATTTTTCGAAATTTGAAATAGAAGAGGGAGATAAAAAACCTCTGCACTTTTCTTTTTGGAACGAGCCCAAAATCTATGAGAACCAGATTCCTTCGTATTTGGGCTGGACAAACGAAAAAACAATCGAAACAACAAGAAAATATCTGAATTTCTCACCATCCGTAATGGGTATTATGGTGAAAACCGGGCCGCGAACGTGCCCGTCCATAGAAGAAAAGGTGCGCTGGTTCCCCGACAAGACGCGCCATCAATTCTTCCTCGAGCAGGAAGGTTTCCGCACAAACGAAATATATATGCAAGGAATGTATATGTCTATGCCGTATGAAAAACAGATAGAAGTGCTGAGGACGATACCCGGGCTTGAAAACGTGGAGATAATACGCCCCGCATACGTAATAGACTATGATTATATAATTCCCACGCAGTTAAAACTAAATTACGAAACCAAAATAATAGAAAACCTGTTTATCGCGGGACAACCCAACGGGACAACAGGATATGACGAAGCGGCAGGGCAAGGATTACTCGCGGGAATAAATGCAGCACTCAAAGTAAAAGGAAAAGAACCGTTTATCTTAAAGCGAAGCGAGGCGTACTTAGGCGTAATGACAGACGATCTCCTCACAAAAGAACTTTACGAACCGTACAGAATAACGCCATCGCACTGCGAATACAGATTGCTCCTCAGGGAAGATAACGCCGATTTGAGGCTTACCCGTAAGGGATACGAAATAGGTGTTGTAGAAGAGTGGAAATATAGAAAAGTTCTCGAAAAAGAAGAAATGATAAACAAAGTAAAGCGCGCTCTCGAAACGATTGCCTTGAAACCGGACAAAGAAACACTAAAAAGATTAAAATCATTAGGAATAAAAGAAATAAACAAGCCTGTGCTTCTCTTCGACTTGTTGAAAAGACAGGATTTTACAAAAGAAGATTTAAAAAGATTGGATCCGGAATTCTCCAAATACCCGGACGAAATTCTCGAAGAAGTGGAGATTGAGGCAAAATACTCGGGTTATATAATAAGAGAACAAAACAGAGTAAAAGAATTCAAAAAGTGGGAATCGTTCAAAATACCGGAAAATTTCGATTACTCGGTTGTTCCGTCTCTTTCAAAAGAAGGGAGAGAAAGGCTTACTCAAATAAAGCCGGAATCAATCGGACAGGCAATGCGTATTTCCGGCGTGAGACCCGCGGATATCCAAATGCTTCTGCTGTATTTTAAATCAGCAAAAAGAAAATAATCTTTGACGATTCTTGCTTCCAGCCAATCGAAAAAAATTGTTTTTGGAGTAATTTTAAATTTATATTCGTAACCTAAAATCCCCACCCCTTATACCCATATAATTTAAAAGATCCGATATTAACCTTTGCTTTTAGTCTTTTTCTCAAAAACGGCTGTAATTATAACTATGATAAACAGGATAAGAAATTATTCCAATGAAATAATGAGACCTTTTCGTTACCCTGAGGTGCCCCCGCCTTTGTCACCCTGAAATGTTCCCTATTTGTCACCCTGAAATGTTTTTATTCAGGTCTGTTTTTAATTCCTTTATCGAAGTGCACTTCCAAGGCAGAAAAAGAGAGGTGCTGAAAC
>JAGHAO010000089.1 GCA_021161495.1 Caldisericaceae bacterium
CACCGCCTACGGGGTAAGAAACAACATGAATTTTTCGAGGATTCAAAGCAAGGCATCTGGAAAGTTGCGTTTGGTCTCTCTGGGGATACTGAGAACCTGCATAGACAGTGAGCGTTCCGTCATCTTCCAACTTCGCAACTCCTGACTCCGTTTCAAGAAAAGCATGCTCCTGCCTGCCCGTATAGTATGTATGCTCGACAATCAAATCCGCTTCTTTAAATGCTTTTTCCACATCACCGCGCACTATTTTTGTGTGCAGGTGCACGTTACCCCCTTCATGAACTTTCGGGGAATCCGGCGAGATTGCCTTGATCGGATCGTCGACAACCGGGAGAGGTTCGTATTCCACTTCCACGAGTTCTGCCGCTTTTTCCGCAATCTCTTTTGTTTCCGCAGCAACTGCGGCAACGGCATCACCTATGTATCTTACTTTGTCTTCGCAGAGAACCGGCTGGTCGGGAACAACAATACCGAAGCCGTTCAACCCCGGAACATCTTTCCAGGTGAGAACCGCAACCACGCCGGGAAGGGCTTCAGCCTTGGACGTGTCAATTTTTAAAATCTTCGCATGAGGGTATTTCGAGCGGACGATTTTACCCCACAGCATATTAGGGAAAGAAAGGTCAGACATATACTTTATATGCCCGGTTGCCTTTTCCGCTGCGTCTACACGAGGAATCGGTTTTCCTATGTATTTATATTCTTCTCCCATAATTTACCTCCTGTTCCAGCCGTTTTTATATAATTCCAACAAACCTTCGTATAGAAGGTTTATGCTCATATCCTGCCTGTATTGCAAAGAAGCCCTGACATCGGAGATAGGAGAAACTTCTCTCCAAGCGAGTTGTGCAATATAACGAATTTTTTCCGGAGAATCCACTTCCGTATCCGTAAGCGCATTCTCAACCCGCGTGCCTCTTACTACTGTCGGCGCAACAGCACCAAACGCAACAAGCGCTTTGTCAAATCTGTTAACACCGGATTTTTTAAGTTTTGCAGCAACACTGACCATCGAGATTGCAAGCGCATTTCTTTGCCCTAACTTTTTGAAAAATCCGATTTCGTCTTCTTCCATCTTCGGAAAAGAGATATCGGTAAGGAGTTCGTTCGGTTTCATTACCGTTTTGCCCGGGCCGGTGAAGAAATCTTCCACCGAAATCACTCTCTCTCCATCTTTGCTCTGCAATTTTAATTTTGCTTCCTGAACGAAAAGTGCGGGAATTGTGTCGCCGGCAGGAGATGCATTGGCGACATTTCCTCCCAATGTGCCCCTGTTCCTGATCTGCGGAGAGCCCACCGTTCTGCACGCATCGTAAAGCACCTGCGCAACTTTTTTCGAATCAGGATACTCTATGATTTCGGAATGAGTCGTGAGGGGTAAAATATGAAGTATATTACCGTCTGTAAAAATCCCTTTTAACTCTTTCACACGCGAAATATCTAGAATATTTCCTTCTTTTACCATATTGTTTTTTAACCTTACAACCAGATCCGTACCCGCCGCCAATACCTTGATATTTCCTTGGAATTCGTCAAGAATTTCCAGCGCTTCTTTTAGGCTTGACGCCCTGAAATAATCAAATTCCCTCATTTATGAACCTCCTTCTCGGTTTTTACGTCCTTCAAAGCACCTTTTCTATATGCAATGATTTCACCTATTATCGATATTGCAACTTCAAACGGAGTTTCGCTGTTAATCGCAAGTCCGATCGGAGCAAAGATTTCGGCCAAAAATTTTTCGGGAACTCCCAATTTTTTTGCTTCAGTGAAACACTTATCGCGTCTATTTGTGCTACCTATCATTCCTATGTATGCGTATTTAACATTTTTCTCATAAAGTGATTTCAAAATAACAGGGTCATCTTTACCCCCGGCAGTTACAAGAACAACAAAAGCTCCGTTTCTCAAAGGCATTTTTTCTATACTTGTTTTGAAATCGTCATTGTAAACTTCGGCATTCGGAAAGTTTTCTTTGTTGGCAAACTCCTTTCTATTATCGCACACGATCAAATCGAATGTTTCGTCAAGTGATAAGATATCATGCATTTTCTTTCCTATGTGCCCGGCACCGAAAATTACAAGTTGCGGTTTTCTTCCTACGTATTCCATATACACCTGAACCTTTCCTCCGCAAACCATTCCAAGAGAACTTTCTTCTCCTTCACGCAGAATATATGTTTTAAAAATACTTTTTTGAGTATTGAAAATTTCTTTGGCAAGTTCGATTACATCCTTTTCAAGCATCCCTCCGCCAACGGTTCCGAACGTTTTCCCATTAGGGAGGACGATCATTTTAAAACCCATTTTTCCGGATGTCGAAGATTCGGCATTCACAACGGTTGCAAGGACAAATTCTTCGCCGTTTTCTACAAGTTCCGCTATTTTTTTATAAATTTGCTGCATCGATGAATCCTCCGTCCGCCATATTTAAAATTTCTTCTTTGCTTAATCTATACCCCGTAAGCAGAATAGGCATAATTCTGTGGAAACTTGTGCCGCTTTTTGCAAGCCCGGAAGAAGAGGGAATCCCTAAAATAATACTGTTTTCTTTGTAAGAAATTAAAAATGTAGTTCCGGGCCACATCGGAACACCGTAAATAACCTCATTTACGCCGATTTTCCTTATACCTGCCGCGGTTCTGTCGTCTGGATCAACGGAAATTCCGCCCATATAGATGATTATGTTAAACCCTTCCGATATTGCTTCTTTTCCTACGGAGGCAATTTTCTCCTCGTCGTCGGGAAGCATATCTTTTCTTTCCACTGTCTGGCCGAGCGATTCGAGATACTCTTTCACTTTATAACTCATCGTTTCTTTTCTTCTTCCCTCTATAAATTCGTTTCCTACGGGGAAAACTGCAATTCTGTTCTTTTTTACGGGCTTCAGATCCACTATCGGGTAAAATTCCTTAGCTATTTTTTTTATTTCTTCCATTTCGGAAACAGGAATTTCAACGGGCATTACTTTTCCGATTGCAACAGGCGAGTTTTCTCTCACAAGAGTAAAATGCCTCTTTGTTGCGACTCTGGAATCGGGAAGGCTATTTATTTTAAAGAGCCCCTCCTTGTTTAAGAACAAAACTCCTGTTTTTTCGGCATACAGTTTGACCTTCGATTCGCTCGGAGAGGAAAGTTTGAGATTGTTTCCGGAGACTGCTTTCATAAGTTCTTTTCCTGCATCATCTTCGTGAATGAAACCTTCATCTTCCCCGAAAACCCAGACATAATGCTTTCCTATTGAAAGCAATTTTTCTACATCGCTTTCTTCTATTATATGCCCTCTTTTGAAAAGAGGGCCTTTCTTGACTCCGGGGATAATTTCCGTAACGTCCGCACCCAAAATTTTCCCTACTGCATCTTCGGTTTTTATTTTTTCCATAATTCTTTTGCCCTTTCGTAAATTTCTCTTGTATCCATATCAAATAATATTTTATCCGTGTTTACTTCTACATAATCGATAATATTCCGATGTTCCCGCATAATATCCCTCAGCGAATATTTCAGAGGATCTCTGCTTAAAATTTCTTCTTTGAGGAAGTAAGGAAGCAAAACGGGATGACCTTTCCTTTTGCTATGCACCGGAATAACAATATTATCACCGTTGAATTTTTCTATTA
>JAGHAO010000105.1 GCA_021161495.1 Caldisericaceae bacterium
ATTTTTCATAAGCTCAATAGAAAGATAGGCTTTATACGGATTTTTTGGGATAGATCCACAAATCGTGTTGCCTCATATAATTACTAAATACCTTGCCCCATTTCGGAGATTTTTTAATGAGAGCATTCGCTTAATCATATTATAACAAGGCTCCTTTCGAATCCAACAGGTGCTTTACACCCCAAACTGCTGTGAGATTCTTTTATTGTAGAGGCCGATGTAATTCTATGTTTTCGGACATAATCAAGTTTAAGTATTTTATACATCCAGGCACTAAATACTCTCTATCCGGCACAAAATGCTTTTTCTTGGATTAGCAGGGCATTCCCTCTCTTGTGCAATTTTTGAATAGATTTTGGTGAGGCAATTCGCGCTTTTTAGAATTGCGGTCTTTTGATTAAAATATTGGTATGGATGATAGTTTGATTATTCGATCGAAATATTTGATACCGGACCCTCCGCCCTTTGCAATTTGCAGAAAAAGAGTGGAGAGTATGATATCCGAGGGTTTTAAAAAAAATTTCCTGTTTGTCGTGGGCAGCAGCGGAAGCGGAAAAACGACTGCTATTTCTTTGTACCTAAGTAAGCATAAACTGAAAAATGCAATTTATATCAGGCTTACGGAAGAGGACGCGAATTTTTCCATTTTTGCAAGATATATTGTTGCCGGATTACGAAAAATCGGAATGAAATCGGTGAACTTCGAGAATATAATGGGAGCAAATTCACGTGCCTATATTTTGTCCGCTTATGTGATAAACAAAGTGGAAGATTTTAAGGAAGACGTATATCTCATATTGGACGACTTTCATAACGTTGAAAATTCGGAAACGCTAAATTTCATAAACCCCATTTTCAACAACAGGATCCCAAATTTTCACGTGGCAATTCTCTCTCAAAAAAAACCGAGTATGAAAATAGGCAAAGAAGTTATGAAAGGAAATGCCGTTCTTATTTCAGAGAAAGATTTGTATTTTACGGAAAAAGAATTTCTTACACTCGCCGAAAAAGTGGGTATGAAAATTTCACGGACAAATGCAGAGCGTATATTCAAACGTACGGAAGGATGGCCGATAGGTGTCGTTGCAAGTATAAAATTATATTCCAAGGGAATAAAAGAGTTTGAAAAGAGTTACGAGGAAATGTTCAGGGAAATTCTGGAAGCCCAAGACAGGAAAACAAGAAATCTTTTGGTTAAGATATCCCCTCTTTCGGAGGTGTCTCCTTCAATATTAAAGGGCTATCTTACGGATGAAGAGATCGATATACTTATGAAACTTCCCGACAGGGGCGCTTTTTGTTATCGAACCAAACACGGTTTCAGACTGCAGAACCTTTTCAGGGATTTTTTGCTTACAGAATTTGAAAAACTTCCGGATAAAGAAAAATATTTGCGCAGGTTGGGAAAGCATTTCGAAGGGCACGATGCCGTGCATAGTCTTGTTTTTTATCTGAAGGCAAAAGATTTTGAATCCGCCGCCAATTTAATACGAACAACGAATTTCCTTCCTCTCGGAATTATAGGATTTGAAACCGCAAGAAACCTCTTGAACGAAGTCCCCCCGGGATATCTTGTAAAACTCCCGGAAGTTGCTCTGTTAAAAGGGGAAGTTTCGCTTCGCGTGGGAGATGTGAAAGTTGCAGATTCCATTGCGGATAGGATACTGAAAACCGAAACCACGTTGCCCGTAAGGTTTAAAGCATATGTGTTAAAAATTTCCTCGCTTGTGTTTCAAGGAAATTATGCCACTGCGGTAAAGTTTGTTAAAGAAGCGGAAGAAATAGCAAAAGATTTTGATTTTTCAAAAACTGTGGATTTTTACTACCTTGCGGCAAGAATTTACTACCTTACGGGGCAATTTGAAAATGCCCGAAAAACAGTTGATATATTAATTTCCAATCTGAATTCCGTAAAAAATCCGTTAAATAGGGCTAAGATTTTAAATTCTTATTGTATAGTCAACCTCTCCAGAGAAGGGAAATTCAAAGAGGTGGAAGACTTTTACGGAGATATCATATCGATGTTGCACAGTTACAACTTGAATGCAGACCCGAGATATTATGTAAACCTCGCCATTGCGCAAATGAATATGGGGAAGCTGGAAGATGCGGAAAATACGCTTGAAGAGGCTTTCGAAATTGCCCGCAAACTCTCCTGGAAAGAACGTTTTCCGGATATAGAAACCGAAAGCGGTTTTCTTTCTCTGATGAAAAATGATCTTGATAAGGCGGAAAGGTTTTTTGAGAGGGTGGAAAAAAGAAGAAATATAAACAAATTTTTACAGGGTGCTTGCAATATGGGAAGATCCGTGCTTATGCGAAAAAAGCGCAATTTTGAAAAAGCGCTCGAATATGCGGAAGAAGATTTAAAAATTACGGAAAGTATGGGGCAGGGAGCAATGGTAGGCGAATCACTCCTTAATATCGCAAAAATTTACCTTGCCAGAGGCGACTTCGAAACCGCATTGGAATATATGGAAAAAGCCGAGCCCTTACTCGTTAAAGGACACGACAATTTCGTCCTGGACAATTTAAAACTTCTTCGATGCATAGCAAAGGGCGGTGACGTAAAACAAATAATTGACAAAATAGAGAAAAAAGAATACTTTGGCATCCTGCTTTCAGACAGCGACATACTTTACCAATACCTGAACGAAACCAAATCTGCACTGCAGAAGGTTGTAAGTATAAAAACATTGGGAAAATTCGAGGTGTTCGTAAAAAATGAGAGAGTACCCTATAAAAAATTTAGAAGAAAAGGAGTTATTACGTTTTTCAAGTATCTATTATCAAACTTCCCGAAACAAATTTCCATAGATAAAATTTCAGACGACCTTTACAGGCACCTTGATTTGAAAAAAGCAAAACACAATATTTATGTTTCCGTCTCCGTAATAAACAAACTTTTTGAATCTTATGGCGTAAAAGAGATGATTCTCAGAGCGCAGGGTATGTACGGTTTGAACCCCGGTGTTATAAAAAGCATTGATTTTATTGAATTTACCGAGCTTGCGAGAAAAAGCAAATTCAAAGAAATGGTTAACATTTACCAAGGCGCTTTTCTCGAAGAAAATATGTACGATGATTGGACAATGCAAATCAGGGATTACATTTCCGGTTTATATGTTAACGCGCTCTCCAACCTTGCGGAAAAAGAAAAAGGCGCAAAAAAAGAGGTTCTGCTGAGAAAATTACTCGATGCCGATCCTCTCAACGAAGAAGCGGCGAGGTCATTACTTGCATATTATATAGACAATGGGAACAAATCGGCCGCAATTTCTTTTTACGAAAAAATAAAAAAGATTTACGAAGAAGATTACGGAATGGATCTCCCCAGTGGCATAGTTTATCTGTTTGAAAGGATTTGATTCAACGAATCTCGCAGTTTACTCTTTTTTCTTGTATTATTTCGCAGAATTTTTTTAGTTCTTCCGCACTGAACGGCGGGCGTTTGAAATTTTCCGAGACGGTTTTGTCGAAATGCGGCCTCTGTATAAAATATCTCTTCGCTCCCTGTATGAGTTCCCCTATTCTTCTTATTTCCTCAATATTGTGAAATCCTTTTATTACTGTTGTCCTGAATTCGTAATCCGGGGCATTATTCATTATGAGTGAAATGCTCTCTCTGATTTTATCTTTATCCGTTTTTACGCCTGCAATTTCGTCATATCTTTCAAGCGAGGACTTTACGTCCATTGCTACGTAATCCAAGAGATTTTCCGAAAAAAGCTGTTTTAACATCTCCGGATTCGTCCCGTTTGTATCGAGTTTTACGGCAAACCCCATTTCTTTTATTTTTTTAATCATTTGCGGAAGGTCTTTTTGCAAGGTAGGTTCTCCTCCCGTAAACTCCACTCCGTCCAGATATTTTTTTCTATGTGCGAGAAATTTTAAAACCTCGTCTTCCGGAATCGGGTCTTCGAATTTTTCGGGAAGAACGAGTTCCGGATTGTGGCAAAACGGACACCTGAAATTGCATCCCTGCGTAAAGATAATTGCAGAGATGTGCCCGGGAAAATCTATCAGTGTAAATTTGGTAATCGCTCCTATGAGCATATCTGCTTTATTTAACTGATCTTTTTTCCTACCATTATGTGCCTTTTCAGAAGTTCCGGGGAGATGCCCATAAATTTTAATACTGCACGTTCTCTCTCTTCCAATTCTTTTCTGTATGCGGAAATCATAAGCAAAAGGACAAAGTTAAATATTTTCACTATTGCTTTTGTTTTTTCGACATTCATTTCCATAATCTCAGAGAGTTTCTTAATCGTCTCTTCTATAAAAAGCGTTATTGCCCAGATTACAAGATCCTCTTTAACGTCTTTTTCTACGTGTATGGCCCCGATCTTTTTCATTTCCTCGGTAATTTCCTCGTTGGGCTCATCCGAAAAAATAAAGTTAATTCCTTTTATCCACGCCTTTTTGGCACGTTCGGCGGAGATGTTGTTTGTTTCCAATATTTTAAGGACTTCGCTGTTTTTTGCCGCCAAAGAAAGAACATTATTTACAATTTCCTCAGAGTGTTCCCTTATTATCGGCGATAATTCCCTTATAGCCGATTTTTCGGTTTCCGTAAATCCAAGTCCCACTATTCCACTGCTATAATTTATCATATTTCGCTCCTTTTTATTTTGTTAAAATTTGTTTACTTAGCAAAGTATAGCAAAATTTTTGATTTCAAAAAATTCCAATGCTTTTTGCCGTTGGATATGGCGATTTTTTGCAATAGTCGTATAATATTCATTTAGGAGGTTACTGTATGGATGCGGATATTGTTGTTATAGGCGGAGGTCCTGCCGGGCTTGTTGCGGGAATCGAAGCGAAAAAAAGCGGTGCGGAAAAAGTGGTTATTCTCGAAAGAGAAGACGAACTCGGCGGTATTTTGAAGCAGTGCATACACAACGGGTTCGGAACTCTTTTATTTCACAAAGATTTAACGGGCCCCGAATATGCAGAAAACCTTATCGAAGAAGTAAAAAAAGAAAACGTGGAATATTTTCTCAATACGATGGTTACTGATATTACAAAAGACAAAACGATTACAGCGATTAGTCCGGAAAGGGGTGTTTTCGAAATTCGGGCAAAAAGCGTCGTGCTTGCAATGGGATGCAGGGAAAGAGCGAGAGGAAATTTGCTCATTCCGGGAACACGCCCTGCTGGAGTGTTCACCGCGGGAGTTGCCCAGAGGTTCATCAATATAGACGGTTTTCTTCCCGGAAAAGAAGTTGTAATTCTCGGCTCCGGTGACATAGGGCTCATTATGGCAAGAAGATTTACTTTGGAAGGGGCAAAAGTGAAAGGAGTTTATGAAATTATGAATGAGCCGGGAGGCCTGAAAAGAAATATTGTCCAGTGCCTCAACGATTTCGGCATCCCGCTCCACCTTTCTCATACCGTTACTAAAATTCACGGGAAAGAACGTGTCGAAGGGGTAACCGTCGCGCAGGTGGACAAAAACCGCAACATCATAAAAGGAACGGAGAAGTTCGTAAAATGCGATACGTTGCTTCTTTCCGTAGGGCTTATCCCGGAGAACGAACTTACCAAGAAAGCGGAAATAGAGATGAGTGCCATAACGAAAGGGCCCGTCTGCTCGGAAACGATGGAGACAAGTGTTCCGGGAATCTTTGCATCAGGCAATGTTTCCGCGGTATTCGACCTTGCCGATTACGTTGCGGAAACCGGGAAAATAGCGGGAAAATCGGCTGCACTTTTTGCATCCGGAAATTTACGTAAAAGAAAGGGCATCAATTTAATTCCCGGAAAAAACGTAAGGATTGTTTTCCCGCAAAAATTCACGTTTAATTCGGATTTGGTTTTATTTGTTCGCGTTTCTAAGAGGTTTGACAAGCCTGTTTTCGTTCGCCTTTCGCCCTGCGGGATTCGAAAGAGGCAACTGTATGCACGGCCTGCCGAAATGATTCGCATTGAAATACCGAAAGAGAAGTTAATAAATTTGCAAGGCGATATCACCATATCCGTGGAGGAGGCAAACTAATGGAGAAAAAGCATTTTACCTGCATCGTTTGTCCTATTGGTTGCGAAATCGACGTAAAATTAAATAACGGAAAGATAATTTCTGTTTCCGGAAACAAATGCCCGCGCGGGAAAGAGTTCGTTTTACAGGAGATAAAAAATCCCCTCAGAGTTTTAACGACAACAGTAAGAATTGAAAACGGAGAATACGCAATGCTTCCCGTAAGGACGGACAGGCCCGTGCCTAAAAGCAAAATATTCGATATTATGA
>JAGHAO010000201.1 GCA_021161495.1 Caldisericaceae bacterium
GAATTGCACTCGTCGATACTTACGGGGACGAAAAATACGAGGCTGTGCAGGCGGCAAAAGCGATAGGCGAAAAACGGTTCGGCGTGAGGCTCGATACTCCCCGTTCGAGGAGGGGTTCTTTCCCGGATATTATAAGGGAAGTGAAATGGGAACTTAAAATAAGGGGATTTGACAACGTGAAAATAATTGTTTCGGGCGGGCTGGACGAATATACGATTCCCGAACTTATAGAGGCGGGCGCGGATAGTTTCGGAGTGGGAACGTCCGTGTCCAACGCGGACACGATTGATTTTGCGATGGATATAGTTGAGATCGAAGGAAAACCCGTTGCAAAGCGCGGAAAATTCGGAGGGAGGAAATCCGTGTCCAGGCGTGAAGAAAACGGAAGCTATGTTTATGAGACGGTTCCTTTCGGAACGTATGCCGAAGGCGAGGAACTACTTGTTCCGGTAATCGAAAACGGGAAACGCGTTTATCCGGAAAAAGACGTTGATTCCATAAGAGAATACGTTTTGGAACAGCTCGAACGGTTTGAAGGAGTTTAATGGAGAAACTTTTCGGGGAAGAGGAAGATAAAAAGCAGCCGTCTTATCTTCCGCCGCTTGCGGAGCGCGTAAGGCCGAAAACGATAGACGAATTTGTCGGTCAGGAAAACGTTGTCGGAGCGGGCGGCCCTTTGGGAAAGATGATTCGCTCCGGCAATATTTCTTCTTTCCTCATATACGGGCCTCCGGGAACCGGTAAAACAACTGTTGCAATGCTTGCTTCGGAGAAGTTCAAAAAGGTTTTTGTTTCCACAACAAATTCCAAAATAAAAGATATCCGTGCATTAATTGCAAGGATGCGGAAAGAAAATAAATTTTCCGGCATAAGGCAGGTTCTCATAATCGACGAAATTCAGCATTTCAACAGAAAAGAGCAGGATGCTTTTTTAGAAGCGGTGGAAAAGGGAGAAATAATTTTAATCGCACTTACGACGGAAAATCCTTCGTTTTACATTAATTCCGCACTGCTTTCCCGTTTATCCGTGTTCGTTTTTTCGAAACTTACGGATAATGAAATAGAAGAAATCCTAAAAAGGGCAATAGTGAAAGACGAATTGCTTAAAGAAAAGGAATTTTCAGAGGAAGTTCTCAAATTCATTGCCGAATCCTCAAACGGAGACGCTCGAAGGGCACTTAACACTCTCGAAGGGGTTTTTAATGCAGCGCATAGCAAAAAAATAACGCTTGAATCCGTAAAAAGTTTTTTGAAGAAAAGTTTGACTTATGGGAAGGAGCAGCATTACGATCTCATATCCGCGTTTATAAAAAGTATGAGAGGAAGCGACCCTGACGCCGCCCTATACTATTTTTACAGAATGATTAAGGCGGGGGAAGACCCGCTTTACATAGGGAGAAGGATGATTCGGTTTGCAGCGGAAGATGTCGGATTAAAAGACCCGAACGCTTTGGTCATTGCAAACAGCGCTTTTGAAGGTTTCCAAAAAACGGGCCCGCCGGAAGGCTATCTCATACTTGCCGAAGCAGTGGTATATCTTGCCAAAGCACGGAAAAGCAATGCGGTTTACCTTGCCGAGAAGAAGATTCTCGAAGAAATCGAAAGGACCGGAGATTTGGAAGTTCCGAAGAAATTGCGTAATCCCGTGACAAAACTTATGAAATCGCAGGGATACGGTGCGGGCTATAAATACCCTCACAATTATCCGGGGCACATCGTAAAAGGCGAAAAATACCTTCCGAAAGAGATTGAAAACAAAAAATTCTATTCGGAAGATTGACCTTCTTTTGTTATTGTTATTTCCACTTTTTCTATTTCCGGAAGGTCTTTCAACGTTTCAAGCAGTGCAAGTATCAATTTTCTGAAAACTTTGTAAACGTATTTGTTCGCAACGAGCCTTTTTCCGTTTATTTTAATCTCCGTCATTTTTCACCTCCGAAAATTCCTTTTTAAGAATTTCCTTTAATTTCTTCAAAGCGTTTGCCCTGTGGCTTATTTTGTTTTTGACTTTTTTCCCGAGCATCGAGAAACTTTTGTCGAAACCATTCGGCTTGAATATCGGATCGTATCCGAAACCGCTCCCCTCTTTCTTTTGAGGAGAGCGGAGAATTTCACCCTCCACGATGCCTTCCGTGTGCAAAATTTTTCCCGTTTCCGGAAAATATATCACCGCAACCGTTCTGAAACGGGCGCTGCGGTTTTTTGCGTTTTTCATCATCTCCAATATCTTTTCGATTTTTATGTCGAATGGGGTGTCTTCTCCCAAAAAGCGTGCCGATAAGATTCCCGGTTTCCCGTTTAGGGCGTCTATTTCCAACCCCGAATCGTCGGAAAGTGCGGGAATACCATATTTCTCAGCGTAAAATCGCGCTTTTTTCAGAGCATTTTCAAAATATGTTTTTCCGTTTTCTTCGGGCTCCTCCCTGTCGGAATCGGGGAGTGTCACGATTTCGATCGGAAGGTCTCCGAGCATTTCGACGATTTCTTTTATTTTTCCTTTGTTGTGTGTTCCCAAAAGTATTTTCATACACTTATTATAACCGTATTTTCAGAAGAAAAAAGAAAAAATGCCGGGCGGTTTGCCCGGCAAATGAAATATGCGATCTTAAAGGAGGTGTGTAAGTTTAGATCGAGGAAAGATGGAGGGGTAAGGGGGGAGACCTCTCCATCTCTGATGTTTTGATGATATGTTTGGAGGGAGTTATGTGGCGGAGAGAGTGGGATTCGAACCCACGGAGGGATTTTACTCCCTCACTCGCTTAGCAGGCGAGTGCCTTCAGCCTACTCGGCCATCTCTCCACGCTAATTTATTATATTCAAGTTAAATTAAAATGCAATACTGTTTTCCTGCCCCAAGGGGTAATCTTCGCATAGCATTGTGAACCTACTCTACAAAAAACAAAAATTTCCTCAGTATTTTCGTGAATAATACATACTCATTGCGTGGGCACACTTGTTATTTAAAATTTATTTCGGATCTCCCTATTTGTCATCCTGCACTCGTTTCCTCGCCGAAGGCAAGCACTTGTTTCAGGATTTCGTCGTTCGTCACTCTGCACTCGTTTCAGAGTCTATCTTTTCAAAAACGAGACCCTAAATAAAAACACTTCAGGGTGACAGAGGAGGGGGCATTTCAGGGTGACAGGGAGAGAATAGGAGTTTCGAGGGAAATGTGTTCCCTCGAATTAAGGTGCTGAACAAAAACATATCAAAGTATCGGGAAAGATTTTACTTGTTTTGCACTCTCTTGAATACGGTTTTCATAAACTTCGAGCGGTTCATATCTTTATGGTGAAGCGCCTCTATGATAAGAATAATTTTGTTAGTTTTATCAATTGCAAAAACTATCCTTACGGGAATATGGGGAAACTCTTCGGAAAATCTCTGTACTCAAATGAAGCCGGGAGGAAATTATTTTCTGTCAGCCACTTTTCTGTCTTTCCGTTTATACCGGAAAGCATTTTGATTTTATGCTTTTTAAGATCCTCCTCAAAGTTTAACTCCGAAAGATTTCTTACCGCTTTATTGAGAAACGGCAATGCTTTTTTATTACCTTTGCACAAACGCTTGAAATCTTTTGCCGCTTGTTTTAACAATCTTACGGAATAGTTCATTTGTCTATTTCTTTCAACAAATCATCTGCCGAAACAGTTTCAAATTTTTTGTTTTTCGAAATTTCTTCGATTCTTCTGTTCGCCTCCTCCGTAAGATATACTTCAAACAGAAATTCTTTGAAATCTTCTTTACTCAAAAGTTCTTTTAACATCGAAGCAGGGATAATCACAGAAGAAATTTTTCCTCTCTTGGTGATTACATTTATATTTTTACTGTTTACAATCTTCGGCAAATTATCTCTTGCCTCTTTCACGGAGAATACTTTTTCAATTTTTATTTTGTTAATCATTATTAATTACCTCCTTATGTACATCAATATGTACATAAACAAGTATATTTCCATCTGTAAAATTTGCAAGCCATCGAATTCGAAAGGTTTTTTCCGGAAATATTCGGAACCGGGACTCTGAACAAAAACATTTTAGGGCGACAAAAAGCGGACTTCTCATAGGAGCAAAAAGCGGATAGATCTAAAAGTTATTTGTAAATCATATTTTACTTTGCAAGTGTTTATATAAATAAGAATAAAGGGTAAAGAATACACCTTAAAAATGTACGTATTTATATCTAATGTAATTTGACTCATTAAGTATCGTTACCTTAATCAGCGATAGAATTCCAATTTTAAGTATATAAAGGAAACCTATTTACAATTCCCAAAAAAGTCCTATAATGTTTCCAATGGCGAATGTTTTGCTTATTAATCCTCCCGCGCAGGGAGTTTACGATACTATAGATATTAAGCTTCCGCCGCTCGGGCTTGCGTACATTGCGGCGGTTTTGAGGAAGGTAGGTCACTTTGTAAAGATTATTGACCTCAACGTTCAGGAAAATCTCTGGGAAACGGTAAAAGAGCGAAAATGGAATATTGTCGGACTTTCCGGTGATACGAGCAGATATCCCGTCTCAATGAAAATTGCGGAGCAGATCAAAAAACATTTCGGTTATACAATTTTCACTGGTGGGCCACACGTGACGTTTTTCGAAAAAGAAGCCTTGAACACCGGTTTTGTGGATTACGTTATCCGAGGCGAAGGGGAATACGTAACGCTTGATCTTGTGAATGCGCTTGAAAAAGGGCTTCCTCCGGAAAATGTGAAAGGAATAACATTCAAAAAGAATGGAAAAATTATTAAAACACTTCGCGCGCCTATTATAAAAGACCTCGATAACCTGCCATACCCGGCTCGCAACCTTCTTCCGATGGAAAAATACAAAATTACGCACTTTTTTGGAAGGCCGATAACCTCAATTCTAACGAGCAGAGGCTGCCCTTTCAACTGTTATTTTTGTTCTTCGTCCCAATTTTCAAATCTCATCTGGCGGACGCGTTCTCCGAAAAATATCGTGGACGAAATCGAATATGTTTATAAAACATTCGGATACAATGCCTTCGCTTTTGTGGACGATAATTTTACGCTGAATCCCAAAAGGGTAATTGAGATTGCAAAAGAAATAGTGAGAAGAAAACTCGATATTTATTGGTGGGCGTTCTCTCGCGTCGATGAACTTTTGGGGCACGAGGATATGGTGGAGTGGATGGCAAAGTCCGGATGCAGGATGGTGTTCTTGGGTATTGAGAGTGTAAGCGAAGAAGTTTTGAAGGAATACAATAAAGGCATAACGGCAAACGATTCGATTCGTGCCGTAAAACTCCTGAATCGTTACGGTATTACCGTATGGGGTAGCTTCATCATAGGCGCTCTCGACGAAACAAGAGAAATGATTTTGAATACAATCAAGTTTGCCAAACTGCTTGACCCCAAAAACGTGCAGTTTTCCGTTTTGACTCCGTTCCCCGGAACGCGGCTTTACGAAGATGCGGAAAGAATGGGAATAATCGTCCACAAAAATTGGAAGTATTACGACGGGGCACATGCCCTTATGCGTACGAAATATCTCGAGCCGAAAGAAATCCAGATGCTTTTGAACAGAGCGTATGTTTCATTCTATATTAGGCCTCACAGGCTTGTAAAAATTTTACCTGCGATATTTAGATACCTAACAAAACTTCCTGCAAAAAGAAAGAGAGAAAAAAGAATTGAGGAAATGATTTCGAGGGGCCCGGAGGTTTGATGTGAGAGGGAATGATTTGATTATTGCAACAACTCTGATAAATGATGCGCTTGCTTTCGGGAAAAATATTTTCCTTGCAACAGACAGCGGAATCTATTTTTCTTCCGATTACGGAGAAAATTTCGATTATTCCCACTCCGTAATTTCCGCAACAAAGATTTACAAATTCGAGAAATATGAGGACAAAATTTTTGCGGGAACAGACAATGGCGTGTTTGTTTTTAACGGAGAAGGTTGGGACGATTTTGCTCTCCCGGGAGAGGATATATACGCCTTGAAATTTTTCGGAGATTTTCTTTTCTGCGGGGGTGAAAACGAGATTTTTGTGCTGCAAAACGGCGAAACAGTAAACGGATTTGAAAGCACCGGGAGAGTTCAAGCATTTTCGATTTTTACAGAAAAACTTCTTACCGGAACGAGCAAAGGGCTTTTTGAAATAACCCGTTCTCATATGGAGCGCGTTTTTGAAGAGCCGGTGCTTTCGCTCTCTTCTTCTGAGAATCTTTATCTCGGCCTGCACTCTGGCGTTGCGGTTTCCTCCGATCTGAAAAATTTTCAAAAGGCACTTTTGGGCGAGGAAATTATCCGGGCGGTTTTGTCTGTTCCTCACGGCAAGGAAGATATTGTTTTTGCGGGGAGCGACAGCGGGCTCTGGGTTTCGTTTGATTCCGGAAAAACATTTCCGGAGAAAAAGTTAAAAAATGTTCACATTTTTTCTCTCTCACCTTCCGAAATTCAGGGTGAAATCCTTGTGGGAAGTTGGGGAAGAGGTCTTATAAAATATTCGCTGGGCAGAACTTAAGATACAGACATACAGTTTAATTTTCGAAACAAATGATTTCCTAAAAGCGAGCAGCCTATCACAGTGGAATTGCCTGAAAATCCATATAAATACCGTAATGCTTTGTCTATGCCATAGGATATGCGTAAGCGGGTCAAACGAGCGAATTTTTATTCGGGAGTATATTTGTACCAAAATCATCGATTTCTGCCCGTAAAATGCAAATAAACGCTATGTTTTTTATTAGTGTTTATCAGGGTTTCTTAGGAGTGGCACGAAAGAATGCAGGTTTCTCGAATTATAACCTGAGAACTCATAATTGAAGAAATCCTCTATTCAAGCCAAACTCAATTTTTCGATTTCCCGAAGGCAGAAGTCAAATTTCAAAAAATATCCCGCAAACCGCATAGCTTCGTAAAAAGTATACATTCATCGAGTTTTTCTCAAAAATGTCCTCCCCGTACTTGGTACTAAGCGGACTTTTTTGCATTTTGTCATCGTATATACTACCCTTAGATATAGGCAGTATATAGGAAACATATCTTTGGGGTATACTTGGTATGTATGGCCAAAGGTATGGGGGAAAGCGAGTAAGCTTATGTTGGTCATTGGTTCATAGAAACCGTTCAGAATGTTAAGCCCGCTTTCCCTGTTCCTTCAAAGCCCGAACTTAGAACATTGGGCTAAAAGCCCGTATTTGCGATGATGAGCAAAGAGGAACATTCCATACCCAACTGCCAAATCTATCATTAGTATAGGAGGTAAAAAAGTGCAGTCAATAGTTACTGTCGGCATTGATGTTTCAAAAGAGAAATTGGACATCGCAATCTTTGACGGAAGAGAATTTATCCTAAAAACATTCTCCAACTCGGAAGACGAAGTGGAAAAACTCATAGACTATGCGGAAGAAAGAACGGGGATAAACAATAGAGGAAAAACAAAAAGAAAAGAGGGAACGGCAAGAAAAGAGAGAGTAACAGAAAAAGGGCAAGCAACAGAAAAAGAAACAAAAGCATATAGAAATGGGAAAGAACTATCAGCAACAAGGCAAGGAATAAAAAGAAAAGAAGGAACAGGCAATAAAAATACATGCAATCGTAACATCGAACCAAAATCCCTTCACTTTGTGATGGAAGCAACCGGTTCGTATCATACAAAAGCATTGTTTGGTATATCAAAGAGGAATTATCCTGTCTACGTATTGAATCCGGTTATCTCCAAGAGATATACGGAGGAACAGATGAAGAGAGTAATAACAGATAAAGAATCTTCAAAGTCTCTTGCACAATATGCCTTCGTATCCCTGTCGACAAACAACATACTGAACGGACAGTCGAAAGATTACAATATGTTGAGTAAGTTCAGATTCAATTCTAAGTTTGAAGGTTATCCGTGCCGTAAAAACAGAGACAATGATTACAAAGACAATGGTTATGAAGACAATGGTTACAGCATTAACGGATCCGGAAATAGTAATTGCTTTGATAATAAGAATAAGAACACTAATACTAACTGTAATAATTCCCTTTGTCATCATAGCAATAACCATAGTAATAACAGGAGTAATTACAACGATGATAGCAATAGCGGCAATGCCGGTAGTGAAAATAACAATTACAACAATGCAAGTGAAATCAAAAGTTCGATAAAACTTAGAATACTTGTAAAGACATCCGAAGGCCTTATCCGGACAAAAACAAGAATACTGAATCAGATAGAAGCACTCAATCAATATCCGGAAGGTTTCTCAGAGGAAGCAAAGGAATCTTTGGAACAATTGGTTGCCGAAATAGATAAAAGAATCGAACACATAAGGAATACAATCAAAGAAATGATAAAGGACAACGAGGAAACAAAGAAAATATACGGAAGGATTACAGAGATTCCCGGAATAGGGGAGAGAACCGCATCAAGTATTATTGCATACTTCGGATCTTTCTCTTCTTTTGAAAGTGCAAAACAGGTAACCTCATACATAGGATTAACTCCTTCAATAAAGGAATCAGGAAAGAGTGTAAAGAAAAAGGGATATGCAATCTCTAAAACAGGTAACCCGTACCTCAGGCAGGTCTTGTTTATGGCCTCACTCTCCGCCTCACAGTATAATCCCCAATGTTCACTGCTGTATAAAAGATTGCTAAACAGAGGGAAAGACAAGAAACTCATACACATTGCAGTTGCTCATAAACTGATAAGACAGATATTTGCAGTTGTAAAATACGGAAGAGTGTATGATTCCTCATACGGGATATCAGACAAAGAAAAAGGAAATGCCGAAACAAAGAAAATTGATGAGAACTCTCTGAAAACAAAAACAGCAAGAAAAATAGCAAAGAAGCAAAGCAAATTAAAAACAAAGCCTGATAAAATCTATTCAAAAATCGGAGATCAGAATATGGAAATTTTTTACTGAAAGGTATTGACAAAACACAGAACATTCTGATGGAGCGCAGCAACAGAAGGATCTCGTATTAGTCACTCTGAATTTATTTCAGAGTCTCGCATTTTACCTGAGACCCTGAGTTAATACGCTTCAGGGTGACAACTAATCCGTTATCCTGCACTCCTTTCCTCGCCGAAGGCAAGCACCTGTTTCAGTACCTCGTATTTTCGTCATTCCGGACTTAATCCGGAATCTTGTATTTCTTCGCTTTCGGAGTGCACTTCGATAAAGGAATTAAAAACGAGACCCTGAGTAAAAACATCTCAGGGTGACAAAAA
>JAGHAO010000099.1 GCA_021161495.1 Caldisericaceae bacterium
AAAGCATACTATGTATCTTCTTCCTCTCAGTTTCACTTCTTTTACATATAGATTCGGTTCTACTTCGGAAAATTCATCTCCGTTGTCATTATCGTCATTAAGCACTTCCCTTACATCATTAAGGTTCATCTTCATACCCACTATGTATTCAAGATTATTCTCTTCTATGGAAGAGATAATTTTTCTGCTTATGCATCCTCTGTCTGCAACAAGGATTGCACGGGTTACACCGAATCTTTTCTTCAGTTTCTCTGTTTCAAGGGAGAATGCCTTTTTATCAACCGTATTTCCTTCCCATACCTTATGGGTTATCGGTATTCTGTGCTGATCTATTACAAGAGAGATAACTACCTGTTTTCTGTCACCTCTGTGGTCTTTCGAATGTCCGTATCTCAGTAAATCTTCTTCTTTTCTTCCTTCTCCTTCAAAATATGTACTTGTCGTGTCAAAGAATACAACCTCCGTATTGCTGAAGAGATTCTTTCTTTCGTAGAATAATGATTCTTCAATTTCTTCGAGTGTATCCGAGAGGGTATCCATTGCCCTGTAGTAATCGTGAAGTTCCAATGGCTTTGAGAGTTTCTCTTCTTCCTCTTTCAGATAGTATCTGTTTCTCCAATCATTGAAAGTGGAAAGTTTGGATGCAGGTTCTGTCAGTCTGTTCAATACCATTTCAAAGATTGCTTCCGCTTCTATCTTTGCTCTTTCTTCTCCTTTTATCTTTTCAAACTCTTCAATGAGAATTCTTTTTAACCCTGTTTTGTTCCATAACCATTTGAGAACATACTGCATTCCGTATTCATATACATCATTACAGAATAGTTCCCTTGTTACGTCTATATACTGTTTGCCTTTTTCTTCTTCAACGATTCGTGAAAGGTTCTTTATCAATGTTTCTATGTCACCATTCTCAATAAGGGTATCAAGGCGTCCTAAGTTTGCTAATAGTTTCTGTTTTACCTTACCGCCTTCCCTGTATGATTTTACAAGTTGAAGGTATATTCTCTTTTTACCGTTTTTATTCTTCTGAATGAGTTTTCTTATATACATATCATTTGCAATTATACAAATATATTCTTATTTGTCAAGAGAAACATTAATATACGTATCACTACATTTTAAAAAATTCCACTCCCTTTACCTTCAAGAAACCTTCTATTAAAGGCAAACTAAATTTTGAAATCTCTCAAAAAGGCGAAAAATTTGGCAAAGATGAGTTCAATCATAAATAAAAAATGGGCAAGCAACAATTTGCTTGCCCTCTGAAAATAGTTTCGAATATCCTAAATAATTCTTCCTATGGAGTTTCCTTCCCTAACGGCATCGATAATCTTTCTCGTCTTTACGGCATCTCCCACGATATACGTTTCAAAATACTTTCTTACCTCATTATACAGTGAATGATCGGGTTTTCCGCCGAAAGCTATAACAAAATAGTCGGCGGGAATAGTATCTCCGTTCCCAAGTTTTACAAAATCGCTTTCTATTTCATTAACGGGCGCATTCGTCAAAATTTCCACCTTGTGCTCCTTTAATTCCCTAAGTAAATAATTTCTGCTCAAAGTTTCCGTACCTGTGGCTATTTCGGGAAGCATCTCCGCTATCGTGACTTTGTTATCTAACTCCGCAAGATAAAGCGCAGTTTCGCAACCTACAAGCCCACCACCGCCAACTACAACTTTTTTGCCGCTTATCATGACCTTTTTAGTTAAAACATCTCTAAAAGTTATCGAATTAGGATTATGTATTCCTTTAATCGGGGGGACAAGGCATTTTGAGCCATAGGCCATTATAACTGCATCCGGATTATATTGTTCTATTTCCTTTATGTTTGCCGTATGCCCGAGTTTCAATGCAATACCGAGTTTCTGAATCATATACTGGTAGTATTCTATAAGCCATTTCAGTTTTTCTTTTCCGGGAGGAATAGAGGCAAGATATAAGGCACCTCCGATATACGAATTCTTTTCCCATATTTCTACGTTATGCCCTCGCTGTTTTAATACCGTAGCAGCTTCCAACCCGGCAGGACCGGCGCCTATAACAAGCACTCTCTTACTATTGAGGGCCGGAGCGAAAACTTCCGTTTCTCCGATTGTGCCCACGGTAGGGTTTACTCCGCATCTCAACCCGGTTCCTTCGTCATGCCTCGCCTTGATGCACTCACTGCATCCTATGCAACGCTTTATTTCCTTTTCTCTGTCCGTCTCCGCTTTTACAGGCCAATCCGGATCTGCGATTAAAGTTCTTCCGAGTGCAACAAGATCTGCTTTTCCGGAAGAGATTATATCCTCAGCCACAGAAGGGTTACGTATCATTCCTACTGCCACTACAGGAATTTTTACTCCTTCCTTTTTCAACTCCTCCGCATAAGATGTCCTCCATGCTTCTTTATATTGCATCGGCTCTAACCTATATTCTTTATTTCCAAATCCGACATCGGCATGAAGGGCTGCATATCCCATTTCCTCGAAAGCCTTTGCGATTTTTGCACCTTCTTTTATATCAATCCCATCATCAACAAAATCAATTACGCCGAGCCTTGCCGTAACCGTAAAATTACGGCCGCAAACTTCTTTTATCCGATCAATCAACATAGAAGCAAATCTTACACGATTTTCCAAACTTCCGCCAAATTTATCCGTTCTCTTATTTGCAATAGGAGAAAGAAATTGGTTCACAAGCAAAGCATGAGCTGCTTCTATCTCAACTCCGTCAAACTGTGCCTTTTTTGCCCTTAACGCAGCTTGTGCAAAAATTTCTATAATTTCACGAATTTCATCTTCGGTTAAAACATGCGGATGCAAATGGTCTTTCCTTAAATCAACATCGGAAGGCGCAACCGGTGTTTTACCTCCGGAATGTTTCAATTCCGAAAAAAGACCCGGATGTGTAAGTTCCATAAATGCAAGAGAGTCATACTTGTGAATTTCATAGGCAAGCAGGCTTAAACCGGGAATAAAACGATCATCGTCTATGCGTGGCTGTGTTGCACCGTGCCGCGCATCCGGGTACTGAATGCACATATTTTCCAAAGTAATAAGTGCCGCACCGCCTTTTGCCCTTCTTGCATAGTGGTAAATAAAATAGGGCGTTACCTCCCCGTCTACGGAAGCAAAATTTGTTGAAATAGGCGGAAAAATTATCCTGTTCTTTAGAGTAAGGCTTCCTACCCTTATCTCAGAAAACAAATTATTATAGGACATCGTACACCTCCTTAAAAAGATTTTATATGAGAAATACCTGTATTAATTACTTCCAAAACATGTTCATCGGCAATGGAATAACGGATGAACTTTCCGTCCCGTAACGTTTTCACAAGCCCCGCATTTCTTAAAACTCTCATTTGCTGAGAAACAGCAGGTTGGTTGAGAGAAAGCACATTTGCAATTTTCGTTACACAACTCGGTGAATCCGCATTCAATAAAAATACTATAATTTTTAAGCGAGTAGGGTCCGAAAATACGGAAAAGAAACTTCCGAGTTTTTCATATTCGTCTTCTTTTACATCTAACATTGTTTTATGCTCCATATAGCCTCCTTACGTATTCACAAGTAATTATATGATTATTTAATTATTTGTAAATACTTTGGTTGATTCTTTAATTATATAAATTCAAAATAACCGATTAACTATATAAGAAATTTTGGAAATACTTAAATATAGTTCTTTATTAAACAGGAACTCTTGACAAAATTCTATAAATTTTTATAATATAATTGGAAATTTTAAAAATA
>JAGHAO010000104.1 GCA_021161495.1 Caldisericaceae bacterium
CTTTATATCTATATGAGATCTAATGTTAATCCTTGTTCCGCTTTTAATCTTTTCCTTAAAAACGCTCGTAATTACAACTACGATAAACAGGATAAGAAACTGCCTTGCCCCCATTTTTATCACCCTGAGGTGCCCCCCATCCTGTCACCCTGAAATGTTGTAATTCAGGGTCTCCAAATCGAGGGAACACATATTGGCGTACATTAAAAGGAAATAACCCGGTGTAAATATTCGGACAAACCGGTTTAATAAAATCGGCTTCCGAAACCGAGAAAGTTAGGAATTTTTCAGATCCAATACGAGTTGCAATGCCTCTTCAACGGATTCCGTCTCTTCGGGTTCCAATTCTCCTATCTTTTTTACGAGTCTCTCTTTTGAGATTGTGAGGATTTGCTCGCATTTTATAAACGAAGGTTTACTTAACCCGTTTTTTGAAGACGGTTTTATAAGTATGTGAAACGGAAGTTCTCTCCCTTTGGTGCTTATTGTTAAAACGATTGTATTAGGATAAAGAGGGTTTTCGTTTCCCGCATTCGTTTGGATTATCAGTGAAGGCCTAATTCCTTTCTGCTCCGAGCCCCTTCCAGGATTCCAATTAACCAACCATATTTCACTTCTTCTCGGTACGTTCATCCGAAAGTGCAACCTCCTTTTGTGCGTCAAATGCATACTCTACATCTTCATCTCCCGCTTTGCCAAAAGCTTCGAATAATTCTTTTTCTTGTTCCTTTCTGAGCCATTCTTCGATAAGTTCTCTGACTATCGAATTAAGAGATCTCTTTTCTTTTTTTAACACTTTCTTAATCCTTCTGTGCAAAGAAGAAGGAATTCTCACCGTAAAACCCACTGTGGATTTCATCCGTATCACCTCCTAATGATATCATAATCTATCACCATAATTCTACTCCGTTTCTGTCTTTAATCAAGAAGGGGATAGCGGAAAATAAATAAGGGATTTTAAAAAAGCCCCCGGACAAGTCGCTGAGTTATTCAGAAATGTATTTATTCGGAATCTTAAATCGAGAGAACACATTTCCCTCGAAACTCCTATTCTCTCTTTTGTCACCCTGAGCGTATTTTGCGCTCTTTTCCTTGGCACGCATTACGCCAAGTGGATCTCGTTTTTTAATCCTTTTAGCAAAGTACAATCAAAAAGCAAAGCAAATGAAACTCTGAAATAAATTCAGAGTGACGAAATACGAGATTCTTCTGTCGCTACGCTCCATCAGAATGACAATGATGAGGTCCTGAAACAAGTTCAAGACGACAAAGAAAAATGCAAATACGGAATGACCACCACCTCGTCACCCTGAGATGTATTAACTCAGGGTCTGAACGTCGAGGGAACACATTTCCCTCGAAACTCCTATTGAAAGATAAAATGTTTTTCGGAAAAACCTCGTGGTTAAGGCAGAGACTCTGAAACAAGTGCTCGCCTTCGGCGAGGAAAGGAGTGCAGAGTGACAAATTCGAGGTCCTGAAACGAGTGCTCGCCTTCGGCAAGGAAAGGAGTGCAGAGTGACAGGAAAAATGAGACGCTGAAATAAGCGGTTCCGAGACAGGGCGGATACGAGTTATTCCGCCCTGTTTTGAATTCCTCGGATAAAAACTTGGTTACGAT
The DNA here is from genome assembly GCA_021161495.1 of Caldisericaceae bacterium. GTDB lineage: Bacteria > Caldisericota > Caldisericia > Caldisericales > Caldisericaceae > AUK232. The sequence goes on from JAGHAO010000104.1 coordinate 1,622, forward strand.
TTTTCCGTAAGGATTTCCGTAATATCGGGTACGTCTCTGTTAAAGAAGAAATTTTCGTGCCCTCGCACGAGTTTTTCGTACGTATCTGTTTCCTCTTCGTAAAAAACGCCTATCGGGATTTTGTCTCCCCATTCGAGAGATTTTTCCACCGCTTTTTCGAAATCATTCGGTTTGTAATCCGTGTCTTCCAACCTGTAAACCCTTTTCCTGAAAAATTCGTACGTGTTGTTAAACGTAACGCACGGCTGAATTACGTCTACGATGGAAAACCCTCTGTGGAAAATTGCTCTTTCAAACAGATATTCAAGGTGTTTTACGTCCCCCGAAAATCCGCGGGCAACGAATGTTCCACGTGAAACAATCATCAGCGTAATCGGGTTGAGGGGCCTTTCCGGATTCCCGAAAGGAGTGGAACGCCCTTTGAACCCCTTCGGACTCGTCGGGGTGAACTGCCCCGTCGTCAAGCCGTAAACCGAATTGTCGTGGACGATCATCGTTATGTCCGTGTTGCGCCTCGCAGCCTGAATGATATGGTTCATTCCCTCGGCATAAACATCTCCGTCGCCTGCAAACCCCACAACGGTAAGCAGGTCATTTGCAATTCTCATACCCGTTGCAAGCGGCGGCACTCTCCCGTGAATCGGGTGGAAAGAGTTCAAATCGTAATAGTTTGTGATATACCCGTGGCAGCCTATTCCAGAAACAAGCACGATGTTTTCCTTTATCAGTTTTCCGTTCTCTATGTTCCGCTCGACCACGTTTTTGAATGCGGAATATATCGCATAATTCCCGCACCCCGGACACCACTGGATTTTTTTGTTCGTTCCTATGTTCATAAGAGCGCCTCCTTTAACCTTTCTTTCAGTTCAAACGGGTCAAACGGCCTTCCGTCGTAGCGCAGGATCTTTTCGTCAGGCGCCCTCCCCGTTTTACACTTCACAAGTTCGGCAAACTGCCCCGTGGAATTTTGCTCCACGGAAATAATCTTCTCCGAATGGTCGAATATATTTTTCACTTTTTCGACAGGGAAAGGTTCAAGCGCAATTACCTGCAAAAGTTTTAGGGGCAACCCTTCAATCGCTTCCAGAAGCGTACCGGTGGGAGAACCGAAAGTAATAACCGTGTTCTTTGCGTCGACATCCCCGAACACGTTTATCGTGTGCTCTGCAAGGAAGTCGTTTCTGATCGTTTCCGCCTTTTTCAACCTCTTTTCCTTCATCTTTACGACGTTTTCTGGCAAACTCGACGAATACCCCTCTTCCGTGTGCTCCGTGGAATTTGTGTGGTTCACAATGCCTTTCATCGAAGGGAACGCAATCGGGGAAATTCCGTCTTCCGTAACTTGATACCGCTTGTAAACTCCGCTCCCTTCAAAATACTTCACGGGAAGCGGGTATTTTTTCCCGAACTGAATATTTACCGTTTTGGTGCTTTCCGCAATATGTTTGTCCGTTAAAACGAAAACCGGGGTTTGGTACCACCACGCATACTGCATCGCTCGCGCGGCAACGTCGAAACTTTCGTCGATCGTTCCCGGAGCAAGCACGATGCGCGGAAATTCCCCGTGCCCTACGTTCAAAACCAAATTCAAATCGCCCTGTTCCGTGTAGGTGGGAACGCCCGTTGTAGGGCCGGCACGCTGAGCGTCCACAATAACGAGAGGGATTTCTGTGCCCCCTGCAAGGCTTATCGCCTCACCCATAAGGTCGATTCCGGGCCCGCTCGTCCCGCACATTGCAGGCGCACCCGCGTACGCAGCACCAATTGCCATAACGGCTGCGGAAATTTCGTCTTCCGTGTGGATTGCCGCAATGTGAAGCCTCTTCGATTCTTTTGCAAGGAAATGTAGCAGAGTGCTTGCAGGTGTTATCGGATACGCAGTGTAAACTTTCATTCCGGCGCGCACCGCACCCAAAGCGGTGAGTTCGTTTCCTGAAATTACAGGGAACTGCGGTTTTGTCCACCGCTCCATACGCAGTTTCGGGAAATTGTTTTCTTTTGCATATTCGAAACCCGCTTTTGCAAGTTCGATATTCTTATCCGCTTTTTCCTTAAATTCCGATTCAAGCGTCTTTACGACAAACTCAAACGGAATTTCGCACACATAGGAAAGCACGCCCAAAATAACGGAAGGCTTCATTACGGGAGAGGCATTTTTTTCTTTTATTATCTCGTCAAAAGGAACGTTCGTTCCGCCCTTTCCGTCCAAAACAGCCACCGTATCCCTTTTCGTTTTGGAAGAATACCTTTCGAAAATATCCTCGTGAAAAGAAAAAAAGATATCGGAAATGCCTTTTTGGGAAAATACCTCCTTCTTTGAAATCCTTATTTCGCTGTAATCCTGCCCTCCGCGAATCGTGGAAACGTAGTCGTCCATTATGAATACGTGATAGCCGTATCGGTTAAACAACTTCCCGATTACGAGAGCGCCTCGCTTTACGCCCTCTCCGGCCCGGCCACCGAGAAAAACAGAGAGTTCATCCATCATTTACCTCCTTTCCGTTTTTCCATTATAATATCTTATCGGGAATTAAAGAAGAGAAAGGGGTGGAAAATGAACAGTTGGGACAAAGCAATGGAAAAAATTAAAGAAAACCTCAGTGTTCCGACGCTGGAAACGTGGTTCAGGCCTGTTGAATGCGCAAACGAAACCGAGGATAGAATCGTGCTGAAAGTGCCTTCCGAACTTGTGAAAGAGTGGCTCGAAACAAAATACATATCTCTCATAAAGAGCGCTATTGAAGAGGTAAAAAAACACCCCGTCGAGATAGATTTTATCGTGGAAGAAAGAAAAATTCCGCAGTTACCCAAAATAAAAGTGGGAGACATTACGCTAAACAAAAATTACACGTTTGAGAACTTCGTCGTGGGCAGCGGAAACAGGCTGGCATACGCAGCGTCGATGGCCGTTGCGAAAAATCCGGGGAAAGCATACAACCCCCTTTACATATACGGAGGCGTGGGGCTCGGAAAAACTCATTTGTTGCAGGCAATAGCGCACCATATCCTGAAAAACTTTCCGGAACTCAAAATCATTTACACAACCACGGAAAAGTTCACAAACGAAGTTATTTACGCAATACAGAACGCACAGAACAACAGAAAACTTATGGACCAATTCCACAGGCAGTACAGGACGGTTGACGTGCTTCTCATAGACGACGTGCAGTTCCTTGCGGGAAAAGAGCGGACGCAGGAGGAGTTCTTCCACACGTTCAATGCGCTGCACGATGCGGGGAAACAGGTTGTGCTCACATCGGACTGCCCGCCGAAAGAAATCGCAACCTTGCAGGAAAGGCTCACCACACGCTTTGAATGGGGACTCGTTGCGGACATACAACCCCCCGATTTCGAAACAAGAGTTGCAATACTGAAAAAGAAAGCGGAACTCGAAGGAATCCGGGTGGGAGACGACGTGCTTTTTTACATAGCACAGCACATCTATTCCAACATCAGGGAACTCGAAGGCGCTTTGGTAAGGCTCGTCGCAACGGCATCCCTTGCAAACGAGGAAATTACTCTGGAATTTACGAAACACGCGCTTTCCGATATTATCCATCCCACAAAAGAGCCGATTACGATCAAAAGAATTCAAAAAACGGTTGCAGACTATTTCAACATACCCGAAAAATCCTTAAAAGAAAAACGGCGTTCACAAAATATCGCACTTCCCAGGCAAATTGCCATGTACCTTTCAAGGGAACTCACCGACGCCTCACTCCCGCAGATAGGCAAAGAGTTTGGGGGGAGAGACCACACAACAGTAATGCATGCCTGTGCAAAGATTAAAAAAGAGATAGAAAAAGAAGAAACGATGCAGGCACTTGTGGAAGAAATCAAAAAACGCTTAAACGGTGTGAATTAACTGTGGAAAAAGGTGTGGATAATGTGGAAAACCTTGTGGAAAAAATAATCCCTGTGGATAAAGTGGACAAATGCAACCTGTTATGCACAGGTTATCCAGAGGCGGAAAACGGTTTTACGAAAAAGAGCGGTTTCGGTTTTGCACCGTATCAACAACCCTTACTACGGCTACTACTGTTTTTTATATATAAAAACAAAATAATAATAAAAGAAGAGGTGGATAAGTATGGAAATTAAAATTTTAAACAAAGATTTGGCAAATGCGTTAACCAATGTGGGAAACGTAATTTCAGCAAAAACAATCGAACCTATTTTGCAAAACGTTTTATTGAAAGAAGAGGACGGTTCTGTATATCTTATCGGCACAAACCTCGAACAGGCGATAAAGGTAGAACTCAACGGAAAAATAGAGGAAAAAGACGGAGAAATAAAATCCACGGTGCTTCCTTATGCGCTGTTAAAAGCGATCGTCTCCAAGTTTGATATGGGAGAAGAAACGATACTCGCAATTTCTTCCAAACAGGGGTACATAAAACAAAAAAGTTCGAGTTATAAGATAAACTGCCTCGATCCGGAAGCTTTTGCTATAGTCCCTAAAACCGAAGAAAAAATCAAGTTCGAAATGAAACTTGCTTTACTCAGAAAATTAACGGAAAACACGCTTTTTGCCGTTTCAAAAAAAGACGAGACGAGAAAAGAATTCAGCGGGGTTTATTTCGAATCGGAAGAAGGGAAAATCAGGTTTGTCGGAACAGACAGCACGGTTCTTGCAGTCAGCGAAACCGATTCCGGAAATTTGCCGGAATCCTCTTTTATTATCCCGTGGAAGGCGTTGGACATAGTAGACAGGTTAAGCACAAACGGAGAAAATGTGCTTGTGCTTGCAAACGACGAACAGATTGAATTTGTCACGGAAGGCGTTACAGTAACGTCACTTCTTATTAACGGGAAATTTCCTCCTTACAAAAGCGCTATTCCGAAAGAATCCGAATTTTTTGCCTTGGTCAACAAAGATGAAATCCTCACCGCATTAAATAGGCTTGAAATTATTGCAAAAAAGGGAAACGAAAAGATTACGTTAATGTTCTCGGAGAATACTCTCACCGCAACCGCTGTTTATCCTGAAATAGGGGAAGGCAGAGAAAAATTGAATTTCGAAGGCAAAGCGGAAATTTCCA
>JAGHAO010000012.1 GCA_021161495.1 Caldisericaceae bacterium
ACTTTGTTCGTTCCTCAAGAATGACGACTTTTTGTCATTTTGCCTCTTTTTCTTGGCATGCATTACGCCAAGTGGGTCTCAGGTAAAATACGAGATGCTGAAACAAGTTCAGCATGACAAAGAAAAGACAAAAAGAGAGATTCTTCTGTCGCTACGCTCCATCAGGGTGACAAAAGACGAGATGCTGAAACAGGTTCAGCATGACTACTTGGAGACCCTGAAACAAGTTCAGGGCGACGGCTTGAGGTGCTGAAACGAATCCGGGATAACGAGGTTCCGAAATGAATTTGAAATTGCAAATGGTTGTTCGCTTATTAAGCGTCATTTAACACGCGTTAGTTCGGTTAAAATCTTACCAAAAAATAGAGAGCGCCGATTACGGCAAAAATTATTAATACTGCAACGGTTGTTTCCTTTCTTGTGTCAACAAGTTCGTATGTTTTTTCTTTTGTGTATCTTTTTGTTTCCTTATGAAACAGAAGATATGCGACACCTGCATTCCACAACGTAAGAAGCACTGCGGCAATTGCGCCTCTGTCCGGCGTGGTTCCGAGTTGCGCAATCAATAGGTAAAACGTAAATACTCCCGTATGTAAAATCTTCGCAAAATAAACGGATGTTTTTGAAAAAAACAGAAGAAAGATAAATACGGCAAAAAAGAATACCGATTGGATTACGGAGATAATACCCAATACAATACGTGCAAAATTTGATTTTAAAAGGAGAAAAATAAGTAATACTCCGTAAACAAGAGAGATTGCAAGCGAGAAAATGAAAAAGGACGTATGCTTAAATTTGGCGTAAAAAACAAGCGAATACAGAAGGAAATACAACGTTCCTATGACAATTGCGTAAACCGCTATCTTGTATTCCTTAGGCATTCTGTCTTTTGTTTTATTCATTTTTCTTTTTCACCTCTATTCCTAATTCTTCGAGCTGAGATTCGGAAACTTCCGATGGCGCATCGGTAAGAGGAGAAATGCCTGATGTTGTTTTAGGGAACGCAATAACATCTCTCAAACTGTTCGCACCGCTCAAAAGCCATACAATTCTGTCAAAACCGAAAGCAATTCCCCCGTGCGGAGGTGCACCGAGTTTCAACGCTTTAAGCAAAAATCCGAATTTTTTCTCCGCATCTTCCTCCGAAAGCCCGATTGCCTTGAACACACGCTTTTGAAGTTCCGGGTTGTGAATCCTTATGCTTCCGCCGCCGAGTTCGTTTCCGTTCAGGACTAAGTCGTATGCAATCGCCCTGACATTATCTTTGTCCGTTTCCAACTTTTCCAAATCCTCTGGGTTCGGCATCGTGAACGGATGGTGTTCGGCTTCGTATCTTCCTTCCTCTTCGTTAAACGAGAAGAACGGAAAATCCGTAATCCATAAAAATTTCCACACATTTTTCGGAATAAGGCCGAACTTTTTCGCAAGGATCATCCTTACCCTTCCCACAAGCTCAAAACCTTTTTTCGGATCCGTCAAAAACAACATCGCAAGAGAGTTATCGTTTGCAACGGAAAACATCGCTCTTTTCTCTTCCTCGGATATGAACTTTGCAAAGGAAGATTTGAGTTCGTAATTTTTGATCTTAATGTCTATGAAACCTTCCAGCCCTTCTTGTTTCACGCGTTCTTTGAGGTTTTCGACTTCCTTTCGCGAAAGTTCCGCCCCGCCTTCCAAGAATAAGGCAAGGACTTTATTTCCATTTTCGACGTTCTTGCGAATGAGGTTCGAGGCGCTGTTTTTGAAACTTTCCGTAAGGTCGTGAATTTCCATTCCGTATCTTAAATCCGGCTTGTCGGAGCCGAACCTTCTCATCGCTTCGGAATATCGCATTCTTTCAAAGGGAATTTTTATCTCCTCTCCCATCACTTCTGAAAAGACTTTTTTAAACATCCTTTCCGTAAGACTTAAAATATCTTCCTGTTCAACAAAAGACATTTCCATATCGATTTGAGTAAACTCGGGTTGCCTGTCCTGACGCAAATCTTCGTCCCTGAAACAGCGCGCAAACTGGAAATACTTTTCAAACCCTCCCACCATAAGGATTTGTTTGAAAAGTTGCGGGGATTGGGGAAGCGCGTAAAATTTCCCTCTGTTTAACCTGGAAGGAACAAGAAAATCGCGCGCACCTTCCGGGGTGCTTTTCGTAAGGTAGGGTGTTTCCGTCTCTATGAATCCCTCGGATATGAGGAACTGCCTGATGCTGTTCGCTATTTTTGCCCGCAGTTCAAAAACTTTTCTCACCTCCGGTTTGCGCAAGTCGCGATACCTGTATTTCAATCGAACCGTTTCGTCCGTTTCCTGATCCGAAAAGGGGTTGAACGGCAAATCTTCCGACATTGAAAAAATTTCCATATCCTCCACTATGATTTCCACTTTTCCGGTTTTCAAGTTCGGGTTTTCGCTCACTCTTTTTTGAACGGTTCCGGAAATCCCGACAACGGATTCCGTTTTCACGGAACGCGCAAGTTTGAATTTTTCTTCGGACACCTTGTCGGGGTCAAAAACAACCTGTACAATTCCTGACCTATCCCTTATATCGAAAAAGAGCAACCCTCCCAAGTTTCTTTTTCCCTGGACCCAACCGTTCACAACGACTTTCTCCGAAAGTTTTTCTTCGGTAACGTCTCTGCAAACAACAGTTCTTTTAAGCATTTTTACCTCCGATCTCGGAAACGAGTTCTTCGATTTCAACTTCTTTTTGTTTCTTCTTTTTCATATCTTTCAGCTGAACCGTGCCCTTCTCCGCCTCTTCCTCTCCGATAATCACGGTAAAAGAGGCGTTTCTCTTGCTTGCGTGTTTCAACTGTTTCCCGATCGAACCGCCCTTGGAATCGATAATTGCGGTAAACCCCGCATTTCTAATGATCGAAGCAACGGAGAAGGCATTTTTTTCGAGCCCGTCCATATAGGCAATATATATAAGTTTTTCTTCGCCTTTTTCAGATCCCTGCGCCTTCATAACTTCAACGAGGCGTTCCATTCCTATTGCAAAACCGAGCCCCGGCGTGTGCCTTCCGCCCAATTCCTCGATGAGATAATCATAACGTCCGCCGCCGAGCAACGCATTTTGCGCACCGAGATGCCCGGAAACCACTTCAAAAACCGTTTTTGTGTAATAGTCCAAACCGCGGACAAGGGTATTGTCAAGTTCGTAAGGAATGTTCATCATATCGAGGTATTTTTTAACCTTTTCAAAATGCTCTTTGCACTCGCCGCAAAGGTAATCCGTAATTTTAGGAAGGCTGTTTTTCAATTCGTCTTTTTCTTTTTTGCAGTCCAAAATACGCAAAGGGTTCGTGTAAAACCTTCTTTTGCAATCCTCGCAAAGTTCGTCATAATGCGGTTTTAATGCCTCTTGAAGCACTTTTTTATATTGGGGCCTGCATTTTTTGCACCCTATACTGTTAAGCCTTACCTTTAAGTTCTCCAACCCCAAATTCTCCGCAACTTCGTATGCGAGCGAAATCACTTCCGCATCGAGCAGGGGAGATTCGTCCCCGAGGACTTCCACCCCGAACTGGTAAAACTCTCTGTATCTTCCCTTTTGCGGTTTTTCGTACCTAAAACAGGGCCCGATGTAAAAAAGTTTCAAAGGAGAAGGCATCGTTTCAAAATGGTGTTCCACATAAGCGCGCGCAACGGAAGCCGTCATTTCCGGACGGAGCGTCACGCTTCTCCCCCCTTTGTCGGTAAATGTGTACATCTCCTTTTCCACTATATCCGTCCCTTCCCCGACGGAACGCTCAAAAAGTTCGGAATATTCCAAAACCGGGGGAATGATTTCCTTAAAACCGTATTTGCGAACGGTTTCCCTTAAAACATTTTCCGTTTTTCTGAAAATTTCGGCATCCTCGCCGTATATGTCTTTGCATCCTCTTACCGTTTTTATCATCTCAAAAACTCCTTTTCCGTTTTATAGCAGTATAATCAAATGAAAGATTTTTGTAAACCGCGCATTTGAATTATTTGAGTTCGGTTTTGAAAAAAAGCGGAGGTGGCGGGAGGCATTAAATAAAAAAGTACCTTGAACCTACCGAATACGGGAGGTGCTATGATACGAGGCGAGACGGCGGAAGCCGGATTTACCTCTTGAAAAGACCGATCAGTTCCCCTTGTGCGAGGATATGCCCGGAAACTGCGCTGTGAAACTCTTTCGCCCTTATTCCGGACGGCAAGTTGAGAATTGCGTCAAGTGCATAGATTTTGATGTGATAATGGTGCGCTTTTCCTGCCGGCGGTTTGGGGCCGTTGTATCCGATTCTGCCGAAATCGTTTGTTCCCTGTTTGGCACCGTTTTCCATAACCGGTTTTTGCGGAACTCCTTCGGGAAGAGAGCGTTCGTTTTTCGGAATATTGAAGATTATCCAATGCGTAAACGTGCCGAACGGCGCATCCGGGTCGTCCATAACAATTGCAATCGATTTTGTTTCTTCCGGTACGCCTTTCCACTCCAAAGGAATTGACACGTCTTCACCGAACCCCGTGTATTTTACGGGAATAAACTCCCCGTTCCGAAATGCCGAACTCGTAAGTTCGATTGATTGCTTCACAGAAACATCACCTCCTCCGCATCCTGCGAAAATTAAAATAAGAATGGCAAAAACTACCGCTATTTTTTTCATACTTATATTATAACCTTTATGCCGGCATTTGTTAAAAATTCGGAAAGTTCTTTTTTGTAATCTCCCTTTATGATTATATGATGGTTTCCCAGAGGATTTTTCAGGAAATATTCCTTGACTTTTTCGTCGAATTCCACGTCGAGTTGAGTTCTGCACCTATTGTTCGAAAATTCCGTTTTTACAGTATAGCCGGTTGCAACAAACGCCTCCTTCAAATCTTTACCGCCGATTCTCAAAACCGTCACATCCCCTTCTCCGATTTTTCCTTCGATTCCCACGCCTTTTCCCGTTTCAAAGTGCGTTCTCAGAGCATAAGCGGAAACAAGCGAAACAGGCACGGTGCAATGAGCGAAATTCACCTTCACTCCGCTTTCGTGATCGCTTAAATACGAAACATTCGCCATAAACCCGGGTTTCCCGGAAACGATTTTCGCAACCTCCATAGAAATTGCGGCAGGCAGATCTCCTTCGCAACTTGCCGTGATTCCTTCGGAGTTGAGTTTCGAAAGCGCAATACACCCCGTTGTGTTCAGCGGTTTTATGATGTCGAAGCACTGGACGGAAATGATATCGAGGCTGTGTCGTTTTATTATTTCTTTTAATGCGATGTAAAACTTAAACGCTCTTGCGATGTCTTCAATATCTCTCCCTATCAGTTTTCCCGCATTTTTTGCAAAATCCTTTGCAAGATTTTCCGCTTCTGCCGCATCCGCCTTTTCAAACGCTTCGAAGGATTCTTTTATATCGATGTGCTTTACCTTAATCTTGAAAGTTTTCTCAAATGTTTCGTCGGAATACGTGCTTGCAATGAGCCAATCGGACGGCTCCCCTATTGTTCCTATTGTCTTGCCGGCAAGAGGAAAACGCTTTCTTAAAAATTCATCGGAAAGGTCTTTGAGGTCGATAAGCTCCGTATCTTTTCCGTTTTTTCTTAAAAAGGAAAGGATTTCGATTGCTGCGGGAAGAGAATTGTTATATTCGTTAAAAATCAGGATGTAAGGCGGAGAAAAACGCTGAAAAATCTCCCTGAATTTCGATTCCGTCCCTCC
>JAGHAO010000086.1 GCA_021161495.1 Caldisericaceae bacterium
AATGAATGCAAAAATGTATCATAATCCGATAACAAGGAATAACGAAGAATTTTTGAGAGATCTCGGCGTGAAATTTATAGGACCTGCCTCCGGAAAGCTTGCCGACCGTTCCGAAGGGAAAGGAAGAATGGAAGAACCGGAGAAAATTGCACAAATTGTTTCTTTTTCTCTCGCAAAAGGCGGCTTTCTAACGGGTAAAAAAGTCGTTGTAACTGCAGGTGCCACAAGGGAATACATCGATCCTGTCCGTTTTATTTCAAATGCCTCGTCAGGCTCAATGGGCTTTGAGATAGCAAAAGCATTGAAGCTTGCTGGCGCCGAAGTTGTTCTGATCGCTGCCCACCATACTGCAATGCCCCCGGTATCGGACGAGTTTTATTTTGCGGATACCACGGAGGATTTGCTCGAACTAACGGAAAGCAATTTCAGGAAGGCGGATATTTTGATAATGGCAGCAGCACCTGTTGATTTCAGACCCGAAACAAAGAGCTCAAAAAAGTTAAAAAAGAAAGAAAAGATGGTGCTAAATCTTATTTCCGCCTCGGACATTCTGAAAAAAATTTCCGAAGAAAAGGACGGTAAAATTATTGTTGGTTTTGCGTTGCAAACGGAAGACGTCGAAAAAAACGCTCTGAAAAAAATGAAAGCAAAAAATATGGACATTGTCGTTGCCAATTCACAGGAAAATTTGGGGAAAACAAAAGGTTCTGTTATAATTATGGACAAATTCGGAAATAAGATGATTGTAAGGGATAAGGGAAAAGATTTTATAGCAAGAAAAATTGTTAATTTTTTGATTGAATATATACGCAAGGAGGTAAAAAATGGTTAGAAACGAAGAAATGAGATACGTAACTTCCGAATCCGTAACTGAAGGGCATCCCGATAAACTTGCCGATCAGATTTCGGATAAGGTGCTTGACGAAATTTTGAAAGAAGATCCGCACGGGCGTGTGGCATGTGAAACTTATGTAACTCACGGGCTCATAATAGTTGGCGGTGAAATTACGACGAAAGCATGGGTGGATGTTTCCAATATAGCAAGAGAAACCGTTAAGGAAGTGGGATACACTTCCCCCAAATACGGGTTTGATTATCACACCTGCGCTATTTTGAACGCCGTCGGCAGGCAGTCTCCTGACATTGCCCAGGGTGTTGATCGCGGTGGTGCAGGCGACCAGGGCGTTATGTACGGATACGCGACGAATGAGACGGATGAATTAATGCCACTCCCCATTGTGCTTGCCCACAAACTTACCGAGCAACTTGCAAAAGTCAGAAAGAGCGGTAATCCCTCGGATGTCGGGCCTTATTTGGGGCCTGACGGAAAGGCGCAAGTAACTTTGAGGTATGAAGGCGGAAAAGCCGTTGAAGTAACCGATGTCGTAATTTCAACTCAGCATACCGAAGAACTTCTCGACAAAAACGATCCTTCCCATATGTCGGAGGATGCCAGGCAAAAAATTATTCAGGCGGTTGCAATGCCTATAATTCCCGATTACCTCATAACCGATCGAACAAGGTTTCACGTTAATCCTACGGGAAAATTCGTTGTCGGTGGCCCTCAGTCCGATACGGGAATGACGGGAAGAAAGCTCGAAGTGGATACATACGGAGGTATTGCCCCGCACGGAGGCGGTGCTTTTTCCGGAAAAGACCCGACAAAAGTGGATAGATCCGCAACGTATATGATGAGGTATCTTGCGAAAAATGTCGTGGCTTCCGGAGTTGCGGACGAGTGCCTGATACAAATTGCTTACGTTATCGGTGAAACTCAACCGGTTTCATTTATGGTGGACACATTCGGAACGGGTAAAGCGGACGACAAAGAGATCGAAAAAGTTCTCAGAGAACTCGTTGACCTTTCACCTGCCGGTATCATAAAACACCTTAATCTTTTAAGACCTATTTACCAGAAAACGGCATCCTACGGCCATTTCGGAAGAAACGAACCGGAATTTACCTGGGAAAAAACGAATCTTGCAAACGAAATAAGAAGCAGGCTTGGCAAATAGTAGAAAATTGACCCTTACGGGGGGAGTTGTAATTGACGGCCTTAACATTAAAAAGGACTTGTTTTATTACAAAATCCCCCCGTTTTTAGTTAATAAAATTCGTGTAGGTTCGAAAGTTTCAGTTCCGTTCGGGCCTAAAAATATGAAAGTTTCGGCGTTTTTGTTTACGCTCGAGAAAAAATCTTCCGATTCCGATTTAAAAGAAGTTCAGTCCGTTATCTCTCCTCCATTATTTAACGAACAAACAAGAGACTTAATCTTTTTTGTTTCGAAGAAATTTTTTATTCCGTTGCATATTTTCGTAAACAAAGTCCTTAAGGGACTGAGCCCCGAAATTTATAGGCGCTTTGTGATATGCACCGATCCGGAAAAACTCAAAAATGCTTCGGAATCTTTCACAGGTAAAAAGAAAGAAATTGCAGAGTTTATCCTGAGTAGAAAAATAATTCCCGTTTCGGTTGTAAAAAAACGTTTCGGCTCTTCCGCCGAAAGAATTCTCAAACTTTTCGAAGAGGAAGGTTTCATTGACAGAGAAAGCGTTTCCGAAAAATATTCTTTAAGGTATGTGAGTTTGAATATTCCATATGAAAAGTTAGATCAAGTCTTAGAAGATTTTAGCGATAAAAAACTTAAATCTTCCGCTGCCGCCTTGCTTGCAAGGCTTGCGAACTCCAATGTTCCTTTGCGCGAGGATTCTCTCAGAAGAGGAATAAAATACGGAAAACGAGTTATTGAAGATCTCATTAAAAAAGGCTTTTTGATCTCCCGACAGGTAGGAACCGATGCGGGTGATGGGAACCGGGGAAAGATGAAACTCTCTATGATTTGCGGGCTTCCGCTTATGGAAAGATCCGAAAGAATAATTTCTTTGATCGAAAAAAACTCAAACGGAAAGACACTCATTATTTTTCCGGAACTCTCCGTCCTTAGGAGAGTAAGTGGAATATACAAGAAGAGATTCGGGGATAAGGTTTTTATTTGGCACGGAAAAAACAAAAGAAAGTTAATAGAAGCGATTTATTTTAAAGAGAAAGAAATCTTTTTGACAACACCGTTCGCTATGTTTGTAAAAATACCGAATCTCAAGAATCTCATACTGGAAAATGCTTCTTCAAGATATTTTAAAAAAACGGATTTTACACCTTTTGACTCAATTGTCGTTTCCGTAAAAAAGGCTGAAATGGAACATTTGCATCTTGTTTTTTCTACTTCCGTCCCCGAGGAAAATATTTTCTATCTGATAGAAAACGGCCTTCTTACAGGTGTAATGTGTGATCGTAAGCGCATCGAATATCCCCGCATTAGAATTGTTGATATGCGTAATGAATTTAAAAAAAGGAATTATAAAATGATTTCTCTTGCGTTGCAAAAAGAGATTAAAAATGCCTTGAAAGATTCGAAAAATGTCGCGCTTCTTTTGAACAGAAAAAGTTATTCCACTTTTGTTATGTGCAGGGAATGCGGGTATGTGATGAAGTGCCCGAAGTGCGGAGTGCCTTTATATTACGATAAAGAGCAAAATGTTCTTTTCTGCCATATATGCGGATATAAAGAAAAACCCCCCGACGTATGCCCGCGATGCGGAAGTATCAATATAAAATATTTTTCGGGAGGGATTCAGAAGCTTGAAGAGCAGATAAGGAAAATGTTCCCGGATGCAAATGTAGTGAAACTCATAAGTGAAGGTAAGAGCGAGAGTATAATAAATTCTTCCGAATTCGAAAAAACGATATTCGTAGGAACAGAATACCTCGTTAGCCACCTCGATCTTTCTGATATATCCGTTTTTGGGCTTGTGAGTGCCGATATTTTTCTGAATCGATTTTCTTTTGACGCTTCCGTGGAAACATTTTCCGTAATTTCGGATATTGCAACCGAGATGGGTAGGAAACCCTTTTACATCCAGACATATATTCCGGAACATTTTGTGCTGAATTACGCACGGAGTTTTGATTTTCGAAGATTCTTCGAACAGGAATTCGAAATGCGCAAAGAGTTAAAGTATCCGCCGTTCGGAAATCTGATTGTTTTTAGTTTTCTTTCTACCGACAAAAAGCAAGCCGAAAAAAGCGCTGAGAATTTTAAAAAAGCAATTTTGACAGTTCCGGAAAACGGGAAAAATGTTTACGGGCCTTCTCCTTCCGCAATTCAACGAAAAGGGGATTATTATGTTTTCGAAGTAACCGTCAAATCGGATAACATTAGCCCTATTTTGAGAAGCAAATACATAAAAGCCTTAAATACATTGAAAAATGTAAAAATATCCGTTGAGCCTTACATTTCCGTAAGGGAGAGCCTTGAATAAAAACCGGCTCTCCCTGTTTATTTTTACGGGTTAAAGTTAAAGAACGGGGCCAGAGGGTTTGTTTGCTTCTTTTTTTGTTCTTTGGGCGAAGGTTGCGCCTCCAATACGACCTCGAGTCTTAATGTTTCAGAAAGCCCTTTTCTCTTTACTTCTACAATGATGTGATCTCCTACGCTATGAGAACGAATAATATTGATCAGTTGATCCGAAGTTTGTACGGATTTTCCGTCAACTGAAACGATAATGTCGCCTTGTTTTATTCCCGCTTTTTCCGCTGCCGAATTTTCCAAGACTTTTGCAACGAGCACGCCCGGAGTGTATTTCATATGCAATTGATCGGCAATTTCGGGAGTCATTGTGGTAATTTTTACCCCTAAATACGGCCATTGCGCCTTTCCGTTTTTCAGGATCTGATCAATAACTTTTTTACAGGTGTTAGAAGACACGGCGAACCCCAACCCCTGTGCATTTTGATAGATCATTGTATTGATTCCGATAACCTTTCCGTCAAGCGATACAAGCGGGCCTCCGCTGTTTCCGGGGTTAATTGCCGTATCTGTCTGTATGACGC
>JAGHAO010000210.1 GCA_021161495.1 Caldisericaceae bacterium
AGGATTTTGTTCGGGGAATTCTGGTTCCTTACCGTGATAGCAAGATTGGAATAACTCTTTATCCAACGCATCTTTTATAATAGGCGGGCAATTGCCCGCCTATTTTGTTTTTCACACTTCCGGATATAATATATAAGATATTATATTTATAAAATTCATATTAGATTTACATTTTGGTGTTAGATATGAGACGGAGGTAAAAATATGAAAAAAAGAGTGCTTGCTTTGGCGGTTTTGATTTTTGTAACTTTGACGGCTATTTCCGGCTGCGGAAGAGCAGAAAAAAACGATGCGGCTACAAATTCCAAAACCGTGGAGGTTAAAAGAAGAGACATCAAAAGTGTTGTAAACCTGTCCGGAGTTGTGCGAACTGAGCCGCGGGAAGCAGTGGTTTCTACGGTCTCGGGCAAGGTTGTAAAAATTTTTGTAAAAGAGGGAGAGACTGTCAAAAAGGGCGATAAAATTTGTGAGATTGACGATACAACCGCCCGTTTGAATTATCAAAATGCGTTAAATGCATACAAAAGCGCCCAGTTAAATTATGAAATTGCAAAAGCTGTGGATCCTTCCATCGCCGTAAATCAGGCGGAGGCTAATGTAAAATCGGCGCAATCCGCTTTAACCATTGCTCGGTTGAATTTAAAAATCGCACAGGAAACCGATAGTTCCGCATTGCAGGAAAAAAACGCGGAGGAGCAAGTGAAACAAGCGGAACTCAATTTGGAAAACGCGAAAACCAACCTTGATTCATTAAGAAAAAGCGACACAACGGAGCAGAACATCGAAATCTCCAAATTGCAACTCCAAAATCAGCAACTTGCCCTCGCTATTGCCCAACTTAATTTAAAAAGCCTCAAAGAATCAGGTCCTACCAATGATGATATTGCGCAAGCGGAGGAGCAAGTGAAACAAGCGGAACTCAATTTGGAAAACGCGAAAGAGAATTTGAAACAAGCAGCGGATAACCCGAACACGCCGGATGAGAACATAAAAGTGTTGGAAAATCAGGTAAGCCTTGCGGAGAGCAACGTTAAGATTGCCAAACTCAATCTGGACAAATTGAAAAACCACAGCGCTCCCACCGACGAACAGATTGCGCAATCGGAAGACCAAGTGGAACAAGCTAAAATCTCGTTAAAGATTGCAGAGCAGAATTACCAAAGTGCGCTGAAAGCAAAGGCGGCGAAGGATGCGCAAATCGCACAGGCGGAAAATCAGGTAAAACTTGCGGAACTGCAGCTGAACTCTGCCAAAAATAACTTGGAAATTGCTAAAAATAACGCCGCTTCTTCTCCGGATACGATAGAAATAAGGAAAGAGCAAGTAAAGCAAGCGGAAGCCTCATTGGAAACGGCCGAGGCAAATTTAAAGAATGCGCAGGAGCAGGCAAACACAAATGCTCTTAGGGTGCAGCAAGCGGAAGTGCAAAAAGAGCAAGCCTACACAAACCTTCAAATTGCACAAAAAACGTTGAACGACTACACGATCACGGCACCGATAAGCGGCACGGTGCTTTTATTAAACCCGACCGAAGGCGATATGATTTCTCCGGGGATGACAATTGCCATAATCGGTAATACGGATCACTTCATTATAGATGCGTTCGCCGATGAAATTGACGCCGTCAACATAAAGAAAGACTCGGATGCCGTAATCTCTTTCGATGTTTTCCCGTATAAAACGCTGGAAGGCAAAGTGGAATCCGTTGCATATACCACCACTATGACAAATCAAGGCGTTCAGGCGTACGAAGTAAAGATTTCACTTCCTAAAACGGACCTGAACATAAAAGACGGGTTAAGCGCAATGGCCGATATTACCACCGCCGTGAAAAAGGATGTCTTGTCTGTTCCGATCGAGTCTGTTGCCACGGAAAACGGTAAAAGTTATGTAATAGTTGTGCTTCCCGACGGAAAATTTGAAAAACGTTTTGTGCAAGTAGGTGTTTCTTCGGACAACTACACCGAAATCGTATCCGGGCTGAAAGAAGGAGATAAAATCCTGGAAATACCCGTTGAGAATATATTCAAGACAATTGAAACAAAAAAGGGCAGTCCCTTTGGCGGGCTGAAGAAAGGCGGAGGATAAACTGATATGAACGAGGTAATCCGCACTGAGAATTTGAAAAAAACATATGATCTTGGCCCTGTAAAAGTGGAAGCGGTAAAAGGCGTTTCCATAACGGTAAGAAAAGGGGAACTCATCTCCATAATGGGGCCTTCCGGCTCGGGAAAGTCTACCTTGATGCACCTGCTCGGCTGCCTTGACACACCGACAGGAGGGAAATATTACCTTGACGGAGAAGATGTTTTTTCCTTTAATGAAAATAAACTTGCCGAGGTAAGAAACAGAAAAATAGGTTTTGTTTTTCAAACTTTCAATTTACTTCCTCACCTTACCGTGCTTGAAAATGTTTTGCTGCCCGTTATATACAATCCGAGCGGGAATTTAAAGGAAGCGGAGAGAAGAGCAACAGAACTTTTAAGCAATATCGGCCTCGGAAAGAGGTTGAATCACCTTCCCGCCCAACTATCCGGAGGGGAAAGGCAGCGGGTCGCAATAGCACGCGCATTGATAAACAACCCCGTAATTTTATTTGCCGATGAGCCTACGGGCAACCTTGATACGAAAACGGGGCTTGAAATTATACAAATATTAAAGAGGTTAAACGAGAACAACGGCGTTACCGAAATTATCGTGACACACGACCCGTCAATTACAAAGTTCACACACCGCACAATCCATATAAGAGACGCGCTTATAGAAGAAGAAACTAACCACAATCCCGTTGACCCTGCGGAGGTGTCGTTATGAAGATCTGGCGCATATTTAAAATGGCTCTTTCTTCCTTAAAAATTAATAAAATGAGGACATTCCTTTCCACTCTCGGCATAATCGTGGGTGTTTCTTCACTTATACTTATTACATCCGTGGGGTATGGAGCACAGTACAGCATTTTATCCAGCATACAATCGCTCGGCTCGGATGTGATTATAATAATTCCCGGTAAAACCAAGAATTTGCTTTCCTCCGCGGTATCCATAGGTTCAAATGCACTGAGAAAGCCTCTTACATACGACGATGCAAAATACCTGAAGAAAAAAATGCCGTATGCGAAAATTGCACCGCAATTAACGGTAAACGGCACTGTAAAGTTTGAGAATACGGAGATTTCCACTACGGTTGTCGGGACAACCCCTGATGTTTTTGTAGTTTCCAACTACAAACTTGCCGACGGAAGGGGGCTGACGGATAGGGATATCATCGGATACAGGGATGTGTGCGTGTTGGGGTATAAAGTTGTTAATGAGTTATTTCCTTCGGGAAACGCAATAGGAAATTATATTATGCTGAACGGGAACAAATTCCTCGTGGTGGGTACCCTTCAGAAAAAGGGTGCTTTAGGACAGATTGATTTGGACGATATGGTTTTTATCCCGATTACTACGTTGCAAACGCAATTGAGAACAAAAAAGGTGCAGATAATTTACGCAAAACCTCCGGAAGGAATGTCAGTGGATGTTTTGGGTGCAAGAATTAAAAGTTTTCTCTTGGCACGCCACGGTATGGAGAACTTTACGTTAAACAGCTTTGAGCAGTATATGCAACTTGCAAAGCAGGTGACGAATATTTTTACAATTGCGCTTGCTGCAATCGGTTCAATCTCGCTTCTCGTCGGCGGGATCGGCATTATGAACATTATGCTGGCATCGGTTGCGGAAAGAACGAGGGAAATCGGCATAAGGAAAGCAGTCGGTGCGAAGAACTCGGACATCTTGATGCAGTTCCTGCTCGAATCGGCTTTAATATCTACATCCGGAGGCGTGATCGGTATAATATTGGGGGTGTTAGGCTCTGTGCTTGTGCCGCAGAGCGTTTTACCCACACATATCACAACCGCGGCTGTCGTCATAGGGTTTACCGTCGCGTTTCTTGTCGGCGTTTTCTTTGGCGTTTACCCCGCAAGCAAAGCCTCAAAACTGAATCCCGTGGAGGCATTGCGCTATGAATAGGAGGGACGGAATGAAAAAAATCGTTATCTTTACATTAATTTTGTTGTTTACGTTTTCATTTGCAGGTGTGTCTTTTGCGGAGAATACGGCGCAGGTGTCGCTGTCCGATAATTACATCGGGCACTCTACCGAATACGATATTGCATTTTACGTTGTGAACGGCATCAAAACCGGGAGCGAAATATCCGTAAATTTCGACGACAGCATTCCGATTTTTAGAAATACGGACAAAGCAAACGAAATAACCGTAAACGGCGTCCGAATTTCCGAAGACGCAAAGTTTTTCGGGCACAGG
>JAGHAO010000197.1 GCA_021161495.1 Caldisericaceae bacterium
AAAATACGTCAAAACAAATTGCAAGAAGCAATCGATATAATACACCAATCAAACTTACTTCCGGCAATTACGGGAAGGGTATGCCCGCAGGAAGACCAATGCCAGGCAGTCTGCATAATGGGAAATGTAGGCGATCCCATTTCCATAGGAAGGCTTGAAAGATACGTAGCCGATTGGGAGTTAGAGAACAGAAAAAAGGGAGAAGTTAAAATTCCGGAAAAACTGCCTCCGAAAAATAAAAAAGTAGCTATAATAGGATCAGGTCCCGCCGGGCTTTCTTGTGCCGCGGACCTCGCAAAAATGGGATACGATGTAACGATATTCGAAGGTTTTCATAAAACCGGGGGAGTTCTTACTTACGGTATTCCGGAATTCAGATTGCCGAAGTGGATAGTGGAGGAAGAGAAAAAGTTTTTCGAGAAGCTCGGAGTGAAATTTGAAACCGACGTTTTAGTAGGGCGCACAATTACAATAAAAGAACTTATGGAAAACGGATTTGATGCTGTTTTTATCGGTACCGGGGCGGGACTTCCGAGATTTATGCATATTCCGGGGGAAAACCTCGACGGTATATACTCGGCCAACGAATTCCTTACACGGGTAAATTTGATGAAGGCATACAAATTCCCCGAGTATGACACACCTATAAAAATAGGCAAACGTGTCGCGGTAATAGGCGGAGGAAACGTGGCAATGGATGCGGCAAGAACAGCACTCAGGCTTGGAGCGGAGCACGTCTTCCTTGTTTACAGAAGGTCAAGAAAAGAAATGCCCGCAAGGGAAGAGGAAATAGCACATGCGGAAGAAGAAGGAATTGAATTTATGCTCCTAACAAACCCCGTGCGCTACATAGGAGATGAAAAAGGCTTTGTAAAACAAGCGGAATGTATAAAGATGAAATTGGGTGAGGAAGATGCATCCGGAAGAAGAAGGCCTATTCCCATAGAAGGCTCGGAATTCAAATTAGACGTGGATCAAGTAATTGTTGCAATAGGAACAACTCCTAATCCCATTATTGCAAAAACAACCGAGGGTTTAAAAACGGGAAGGCACGGAGTCATTGAAGTCGACGAAAATATGCAGACTTCGGTAAAAGGAGTTTTCGCGGGAGGAGATATTGTAACAGGCGCTGCAACGGTAATTACCGCAATGGGAGCGGGTAGAAAAGCGGCAGCATCAATCGACAAATACCTAAGAGGTGAGCTTTAATGGAAAAGGCTTTGGTATGGACAAAGCTACCAAATAACAAAGTTCAGTGCAACTTATGCCATTTTCATTGCATAATCCCGGAAGGCAAAACAGGGATTTGCAAGGTCAGAGTAAACAGAAACGGCGAACTTTTTACAATTTTAAACTCTTATGCCTCTTCGGTGGCGGTTGACCCGATCGAAAAAAAACCTTTGTACCACTTTCACCCCGGAACCACAGTGCTGTCTCTCGGTACCTGGAGCTGCAATTTCAGGTGTAAAGGATGCCAGAACTATGAACTTTCAAGAACGTTCCCGACCGAAAACACAATACGGGAGATAAGCCGGGAAATTACTCCCGCACAAGCGGTGAAACTTGCAAAAAAATACGGTGCCTCCGGAATAGCCTGGACATACAACGAACCCACTATTTGGTTTGAATACACGCTTGAAAGCGCAAAGCTCGCCAAGAAAAACGGTTTATATACCGTTTACGTAACAAACGGCTCCATAACACAAGAGGCGTTGGATTTAATAGGCCCTTACCTCGATGCATTCAGCGTCGATGTAAAAGCGTTTTCCGATAAGAGCTACAGAGAAATTACACCGATCTTTGACTGGCATAATATACTCCGCACAATCGAGTACGCGAAGAACAAATGGAACATACATATAGAAATTGTAACAAATATAGTGCCCACTATAAATGACAATGAAGAGGAAATGAGAGCGCTCGCAAGATGGATAAAAGAAAAACTCGGCAAAAAAACGCCATGGCATATAACAAGGTTTTTTCCGTTCCTTGAACTTTCCCATCTTCCTCCGACGCCTATAGAAACACTTGAAAAAATACGTGACATAGGAATGGAAGAAGGCTTGGAATTCGTATATGCGGGAAATGTTCTCGGACACCCGTATGAAAATACGTACTGCCCGCGGTGCAAAAGAATCGTAATAAAAAGAATGGGGTTTGAAATTGAAGAAAAACACACACATAACGGAAGGTGCGACTTTTGCGGGGAGGATTTGAACATTGTCGAGTAAAAGAATCGTAAACATACTTGCATTTGTTTTTGTGGCAACGGTATTACTCGTTCCGATAATCAGAAAAAATGCGGTACCTAAACCGGCGTTTTCGGAAATATACAGCATGAATACAATAATCGATATTGAAGTATACGGGAAAAACAAAGAAAAAACTCTCAGCGAAATAGTGCAAAAAATTAACGAAATCAACAAATTGACGGATGATTTCTCAAAAGATTCGGATATATACAAAATAAACGAAAACGCAGGCATTAAACCGGTAAAAGTAAGCAGTATAACGCTTGATATGATAAAAAAATCGTTAAACATTGCCCGGGAGACCGGCGGAGCCTTTGACATTTCGATATATTCCGTATCAAAAATTTGGGGATTTAAAAGCGGAGATTACAGGATACCGACCGAAACGGAAATACAAAAAGCGTTAAAACTCGTGTCATATAAAGATATTGTTTTGGATTCAAAAAAACAAACCGTCTTTCTTAGGAAAAGAGGAGAAAGTATAGACTTAGGGGGAATTGCAAAGGGATACAC
Source organism: Caldisericaceae bacterium (assembly GCA_021161495.1). Taxonomy (GTDB): domain Bacteria; phylum Caldisericota; class Caldisericia; order Caldisericales; family Caldisericaceae; genus AUK232. Next base: position 2,766 of record JAGHAO010000197.1, read on the forward strand.
ACTCGACGCCATAAAAAAAATTCTGGATCGAAACAATGCAAAAAGTGCACTCATCAATATGGGCGGCAATGTCCTTACATACGAAACACCGCCCGAAGGAAAATTCTGGAACATAGGAATAAGAAATCCCCGAGGAGAGGGAATAATCGGAGTGTTAAAAATAGAGGGAACAAAATTCATATCAACTTCCGGAGACTACGAACGATTTTTTACCAAAAACGGCATTCGTTATTGCCACATTATGAGTCCTTTTACGGGAAAACCTGCAAGAAAAATCATTTCTGATACAGTCGTTTCAAATAAAGGTTATCTTGGAGACGCTCTCTCCACCGCATTTTTTGTGCTCGGCAAAGAATATGCGCTAAACAATGCAAAAAAATTCGGTGTGGAGGTGGTTGGTTTCGACTTAAACATGAAACCGTTTTATACAACTGATTTGAATAATATCATAGAACTCAGGAAATGAAAACCGGGGACAAGTTTCTCCTATTAATCTTAGCCATTTTGGTTATTTTAACCGTCGGGACAGGGATAATTTCTCAAAGAAGCAGCAGAGATAAAATTATAGTGATAAAAAGTGACGGAAAAACGGTTAAGCAGATACCTCTTAAAAGAGGAATCAGTAAAAGTTTTGAAATAAAAAGCAGGGAGGGACACCTAACAGTTGAAATCAAAGACGGAAAAGTCCGTGTGGTAAATTCCACCTGTAAAGACAAACTGTGCGTGAAGGAAGGTTGGATAGATAAAATAGGAGAAAGCATCGTATGTCTTCCTAACCGAATTTCCATATCCATCACCGGAGGAGGAACCGATAAAATTGATACGACCACGTACTAAGTTAGAGAAACTTCTATACCTTACGGTGTTTATCGCACTTGCAATAGTGCTCAATCTTATAGAGCCACCCGTATTTTCTTTTATTCCCGGGGCAAAATTGGGGTTAGCAAATTTACCTACGGTTCTCGTTTTATATATTTTCGGACCGTATGATTCCATAATAGTGGCATTTTTCAGGATACTGCTTGGAGCACTCGTAAAAGGCACATTCCATCCCATACCATTTTTTACAAGCCTCTTCGGAGGCCTCGGTGCGGCGGTGGCTATGGCAGCATTCTATGTTCCGTTCAAAAAACATTTTAGTGTGGAGGGAATAAGCATAATCGGAGGAATTATCAATAACCTTCTCCAATTTTTTGTGGTTCTTTACATCACAAAAAACAGTGCATTCTGGTATTATCTTCCGATACTTCTATTGCTCGGAGCTGTAAGCGGGTGGATTATTGGAGTTATAGCGAAACTCCTCTATAATAGACTGACAAGGTGAAAATATGGAGAAAAAAAGATTCTGGACGATGATTTTATACCTGTTTATCGGATGCGTACTCGGAACCGCATCGGGTATTGCTTTGGGGAAGGTGTTTCCCGTATTTGGGTATAAATTGGAATTCGGATTCACTCCGTTTACACTTAATTTGATTGTAGCAAATGTAACATTGGGATTTAAACTATTCATAAATCTCGGCACTTTGCTGGGAGCAGTTTTATTTTTTTACCTTTTCCTTATATTATGAAAACGCTAATT
>JAGHAO010000113.1 GCA_021161495.1 Caldisericaceae bacterium
CGCGATGCTAATCGTCTCGTTGCTTATTTTACTGGATGACGGACGGCCTATATTTTATCTTCAGGATCGAGCGGGGTTTAACGGTAAAGTCTTCAAAACAATTAAATTTAGAACAATGATAAAGGATGCTGAGAAAGAAACGGGCGCTGTTTTGTCTACCGAGAATGACCCGCGTGTGACAAGGATCGGCAAATTTCTTCGTAAAACAGGGCTTGACGAAGTGCCGCAATTTATAAATGTTTTGAGGGGAGAAATGAGTGTTGTGGGACCGAGGCCCGAACGTCCCGAACTTATAGAAAAGATTAAAAAAGACGTGCCGGATTTTGAATTAAGGCTGAAGGTAAAGCCGGGAATCACGGGGTTTGCCCAACTTGCCGGAAGATACGATACTCCTTTTGATGAAAAATTAAAAATGGATCTGATTTACGCAAAGCAAAAATTCCTTTTCTTTACGGATATTTATGTTATTTTGAATACAGTTAAACTGTTTTTCCTACCTAAAAAAAGAAAATAGAAGCGAAACTGGACGGAACAAAAGACGAGGAGAAAACGAGATAGTGAGAATAGGGGTTCTTGTGAAGCAAGTGCCGGCCACCGAGAACGTGAAGATTGACGAAAAAACCGGCGTTATGATGAGAAGCGGGGCCGAATCCGAGTTGAATCCGCTGGATATGTATGCCGTGGAAGAAGCGGTAAGGATCAAGGAAAGGCTGGGTGGTGAGGTGGTTGTTTTGTCGATGGGGCCTCCTTCCGCGGAATATGCGGTAAGGGACGCGCTTTCAATGGGATGCGACAGGGGATTTCTCATTTCGGATAGGCTTTTTGCGGGTTCGGATACGCTTGCGACCGCCCGTATTCTTTCTGCCGCCATTTTGAAATTGGGCGGTTTCGATATGATTTTTGCGGGAGAGCGCGCAACCGACGGAGAAACAGGGCAGGTAGGCCCCGGGGTTGCGGCGCGCCTCGGCGTTTCGCTGATCACTTATGTCAGAAAAATATCCGATGTGGATAATTTCCGCGTCGTTGCGGAACGTGCGGTCGAAGAGGGAACGGAGATTGTGGAAGCCGCTCTTCCCGCGCTTATAACGGTCGTGAAAGAAATAAACGAGCCGCGCGTTCCCGACCTCGCCGGGAAAATCGGTTCGATGTTTGCGCAAATTCCCGTCCTTTCCGGAAAAGACATATCGATAAACAAGGAGAAAGTCGGATTAAAAGGTTCTCCCACGCGTGTAGCAAAGGTGTTTTATCCGAAACTAACGAGAAACGGCAGAATAATCGACGGGAAAGACCCGGAGAAAGCGGTTGCGGAACTTATTCGCTTCCTGAAAGAAAAATCGATTTTGTGAGGCGTGCTGTGGGTAATTTCGGCGGAGTTTGGATTCTTGCGGAACAAAGGAACGGTAAAATAAGAGGCGTTTCTTACGAACTGCTTTCCTGGGGGAGGGACATTGCGGACAAACTTCAAGCACCGCTTGTTGCCGTTGTCCTCGGCAGCGGCCTGAAAAAAGATGCGGAGTCTTTTATTTTCCGCGGAGCGGACGAGGTTATCGCGGTTGACGAGCCGCCCCTTGCATTCGATGCCCCCGATGCGCATTCCGCGGTTTTGGAATTCTTAGTGCGGAAACACAAACCGGAAGTCTTCATCGCTTTGGCAACAACTTACAGCAGGACGGTGATGCCTATGCTTGCGGTAAAACTGGAAACAGGCCTCACCGCTGACTGCACGAGCCTCGACGTTGAGGGGGGAACGCGCCTTTTGATACAAACAAGGCCTGCAATAGGCGGCAACGTGATGGCAACAATCAAAACTCCGTTCACAAAACCGCAGATGGCAACGGTGCGTCCCGGCGCGAGAAAACCGCCGAAAGAAGACAAAACAAGAATCGGTAAGATTGTTTTCGAGAAAGTTCCGGAGAGCCTTTTGAAATCTTCCGTTAAACTTGTCGGGTTCGTGAAGGACGAAACTTCCGAGATTCCTTTGCAAGAAGCGGACGTTGTGGTTGCCGGAGGCAAAGGGATGAAAAACGCGAAAAGTTTTGAAATGCTTTTCGAAATTGCCGAACTGTTGAACGGTGCAGTGGGCGCTTCACGCCAGGCGGTGGATATGGGGTGGATTTCTTATGCACACCAAATCGGACTTTCCGGAAAAACGGTAAACCCGAAGCTTTACATCGCAGCGGGCATTTCAGGTGCGGTTCAGCACATTGCGGGAATGTCTTCTTCGCGCTATATAGTTGCAATAAACAAAGATCCTGATGCGAACATATTCAAAGTTGCGGATTTCGGAATCACGGGTGACTTGTTTGAAATCCTTCCGCTTTTGATTAAAGCGCTTAAAGAGGAGGGCAAAAAAAATGAACGAATTTGAAAAAGTAGGGGTTTCGTTTGTAAAAGACCTGAGGCGGATTGTCGGCGAGCGCGCCGTGATTTACGAAGACAGGGAAGCGCTCGAGGCGTATTCTTCCGATGAAAGCGGGGGCGTTTATTATTCGCATCTGCCGGAAGTTGTCGTAAAACCCGAAAATGCGAAACAGATTTCCGAGATAGTGAAACTCGCAGGAGACGCACGCGTGCCGATAACTCCGCGCGGCGCGGGGAGCGGCCTTGCGGGAGGTGCTGTTCCGATATACGGAGGGGTGGTTATTTCTTTTGAACGGATGAATAAAATTCTCGAGATAGACGAGGAAAACCTCGTTGCCGTTTCCGAACCCGGTGTCGTAACGAACGACCTTTGCAAAAAAGTTGCGGAGAGAAACCTTTATTATGCCGGGTATCCGATGAGTGTGGAGACGAGTTTTATCGGAGGCAACGTTGCGACCAATGCCGGAGGAAGCAAGGTAATAAAATACGGCAACACCGTGCATCACATATTGGGCGTCGAAGCGGTTCTCCCGAGCGGAGAAACCGTCCGTTTCGGCGGAAAGAGAAGGAAAGATTCCAGCGGGTACGATTTTGTCCGTTTGCTTGCAGGCTCCGAAGGCACGCTTGCCTTGTTTACGAAGATTTTCGTAAACCTCATTCCTTTGCCCGGAAAGACTGTGGATTTGCTCGTGCCGTTCAAAAGCACGGAAGACGCCGTCAGGAACGTGGCGGTTGCGATAAAAGAGGGTGGAGTTTTGCCGACTGCCGTGGAATTCATAGACAAACTCTCCGTAAAACTCGGAGAAAAGTACAATAACGTGGTTCTTCCTTTTTCGGATACCGCGGAGGCTTACCTCATTGTCCAGTTCGAAGGAAAGAGCAGGGAGGAACTTGAAAAGATATACGTCAACGCCGGCAAGGCTTTGATTTCTCACGGGGCAATGAATGTGTTTGTTGCTGACAACAGGACAAACTCCGACAAAATTTGGAAAGTCCGCAGAAATTGGCTGGAGGGGATAAAGGCATTCGATCCGTACGTGCCGACCGGCGACGTGGTTGTCCCTACATCGGAGATTCCTAAAATTATCGATTTTATAAAAATTCTTTCGAAAGAAAGCGGAGTGAAAATTCCGGTTGCAGGGCACGCAGCCGACGGGAATTTGCATCCTGCGCCTATGAAGCCGGAAGATATGAACCCTGCCGCGTGGAAAGATTATTCGGAGGAAATCCTTGACAAAATCGCCTTGAAGGCGGCGGAACTCGGGGGCGCGGTAAGCGGGGAGCACGGAATAGGGTTTATAAAAAAGAGAGTCCTCGCCGAGACAAAACCCGCGCAGGTGAGTATTATGAGATCTTTAAAAAGGGTTTTCGACCCGAACGGGATACTGAACCCGGGGAAATTGTTCGACTTATGAAAAGAAGAAAGTTTTTAAAAGCATTTGCTTTCGCATTGTTTTTTTTGTTTTTGTTCGCAATTCTTGCGCCGAATTTCACGTTTACGGAAGCACACGGAAGGAACTTCTGTTTCGTCCCGAAATCTCTGTTGCTTTCCTATCCGGAGAAACGCGGGGATTTTGCATCCTGCTATACTTCCCCTCCGCAGGCGGTAAAGGATTGGCTTTGCAATTTTGACGTTGTTGAAATAGGCGGAGTGGGAGACATAGCCTCGCAGGAAACGTTGAATTACCTGAAAAGGCGCGGAGTTAAAAAACTGTTTTGCTATGATTGGATGCCGGCGGTTTACTATTACATAAGCGGTGAAAATTACGATTTTACCAATTGGGTTTACGAAAACAGGCAAATTGCCGCCCTGAACCCGAACGGCCCGTTCCCGCACACGGCGGAAATGGGATACGACTTTGCATTTGCAAAAGATTATTACCTCGATTTCGGAAACAAAGAAGTGATAAAGAGAAGGGTTTCTTTTATTACAAAAATAATTTCAGAAAATTCTTACTCCGGCGTTTTTTGGGATTGGGCACCCGGAGTTTTCATAAACGAGCCGGAATTTTCCGTGATGAAAAATAACTTTGCGCAGAGGCACCCCGGAGAAAAATATTCCGATGCCGTGGGCGAATTTTACTCCGTTTTGCGGAAAAAGTGCGACAATATAGGGATTGAAATCTTCACTAACCAGGGTTACAGAAACGCAAAAAACGTTCTTCCTTATGTGGATTACGATATGGCGGAGTCTTATGCGGTGGATTACTTTTATCCGGGAAAGAAAATATGCGTGAAAGGTTACGGCGAAATTGATATGCCGCAAACTCTGTATTTCCCGGTGAGCCCCGACGGGCACCCGAGTTTTTATGATACGCTTTTCTATGCGGGTTATGTTAAGAACCTCGTTAAAAAATACGGAAGCGGGCATTTCAAAAAATTCGTGTTTATGAACTATGCGGCGCCCGAGTTTATTTACGACAAAGACAGTGAAGAGTATCTCGCACACCCTCCGAAAGATGCGATATATTTGTCGTTTGCAACGGCGAAACTTGTTGACGAAACTGCGTATCTCGAAGTGCCGTTTGATAAAAACCTTGAAAAGGACAGAGTTTACTTTGTCCGCCTCGGAAAGGCGTTCGGGGAGAATTTTGCCGTAAACAAAAAAGAGGGTTTTGCCGTGCGCTATTTCGAGAACGGAATTTCTCTCGTTTACTTCGGAGATAAAACCGAAAAAACGATTACCCTCGAAAGCGAATTTATTCCGAAATCCTCTTACTTCTTCGACGTTTACTCGGGCAAATGGGAAAAGTTCGGCGGAGGCAAAATCACTTTGCACATAAAAACGCGCAAAGACCCGCTCACCGGGAAAACCATACCCGCAGGCAGGATCATAATATATAACAAACACTTTTTGAAACCTCTTCCTGTAATTCTGCCTTTCTGACGCTTTCGGGAATCTCTTGCAAATCCTCTGTTTATCGGCATTTTACAGATTGAGGTATTTTCCCGGAAGTTCGAACGAAAATTTGGAGAAGGGAAAGCGCATAAACAGTGCATTCATAGAAATGCGAAATTTGCCGAAGCGTGTATTTTTCGGTAAAAATGCAAAATCCTCCTCCTATATAACTATGTCATTTCTTTTTTCTAATTGTTTTATCAAGCAATGTACGGATTGTAAAGACATCTCAGGGCTACGGGTAGGGGTCATTCTGGAGGAACGAACGAAGTGAGTGACGAAGAATCTCGTATTTTGCCTTTTCTTTGTCATCCTGCACTTGTTTCAGCATCTCGTATTTCTTCTTTTTTGTCGTGCTGAACTTGTTTCAGCACCTCGTCTTTTTCCGCTTTCGGAGCGACTTTAATGAACGAATTAAAAACGAGACCCTGAGTTAATACATTTCAGGGTGACAACTAAAAAGTCATTCCGAACTTGTTTCGGAATCTCGTCTTTTTATGCTTTTAGGGTGTACCTTGATAAAAAAATTAAAAACAAGACCTCGAGTTAATACGCCTCAGGGTGACGGGGAAGGAGACATCTCAGGGTGACAGGAAAGGAGGACATTTCAAGGAGAGGGGCAGGGGAGAGATATTC
>JAGHAO010000175.1 GCA_021161495.1 Caldisericaceae bacterium
ATGGAGAAGTTTGTTTACGGCCCCGAAGGGCTGCTTAAGAAAGACAGGGAAGATTTCTTCAAGAATATGTGGGACGACGGTTATCTACCCGACGGAAAACTCTGGATGCTTCCGTTCAACAAGAGTAATATCGTAATGTATTACAATGTGGATATGCTTAAAAAGAACGGAATTTCCGCACCTCCCAAAACATGGGATGAATTCGAGGAGGATTGTAAGATTCTTACCAAATCCGACGGAAGTCAGTGGGGTGTTTCTTATACTCCTTCCGTTGACCTCTGGTACGCAAGGGTTTATGAATACGGCGGACAGGTTCTTTCCAAGGATTACAGAAAAGTTGTAGTCGACCAAGTACCGAGCGCAGATAAACCTGGTGCGCTTATAGCGATTGAAAAGTTTAACGATCTTGTGAAGAACGGCGAAATGCATATCACAACAAGATACAGTTACCAGACTGATTTCGGTAACCAGAGATGTGCGTTTGTCTTCGCAAGCGTTGCGAGTTATTACTATATCAATAAAGCAGTCGGCGGTAAATTCAAGTTTGCCGAAGCACCTATCCCCGCAGGGCCTGCCGGCCAGCATTCCGTAATGTACGGAACAAATGTTGTTATTTTCGGTACCAATTCCTCTGTTGAACAGCAGAACGGTGCGTGGAAGTTCGTAAAATGGTTCACTTCACCCAGGCAGACGGCACGCTGGTCTATCGGTTCCGGCTATCTCCCTGTGAGGAAGTCGGCACTCCAGCTTCCCATACTTAAGAACTTCCTTGCAGAGCATCCGGATCTTAAGGCAGGTTATGATCAACTTCCCAACTGCCTTGTCGAGCCGCCTATTTCCGCATGGAACCCGTCCAGGAGAGATATTGCCGCAGAACTTCAAAAGATTTACCTTGGTAAGATTTCTCCGGAAGACGGATTAAAGGAACTTGCTGCAAAACTTCGTGCAAATCTCGGAAGATAATTCGGTTTAGATTGAGTTTTGTTTTGCCCCGCCCCAAAAGGCGGGGCTTTTGTTTTTGGCAAAAACTATTGACAAAAACTTAAAATTTTGTATAAATAAATGAGCGTGGGCGGTTAGTTCAGAGGTAGAACGCTTCGTTGACACCGAAGAGGTCAGTGGTTCGATTCCACTATCGCCCACCATAATATTATTTATAGGGAGGAAAAATGTCAGAAATTAAAATAAAAGTCAAAGACAATGAAAAGTCATTTTCGCAAGGAATTTCTCCTAAGGAAGTTTTTGAAAGCCTCAATATATTCTCGAGAAGCATCATTGCCGCCAAAAAAGATGGTAAACCTATCGATTTGAACACAAAGCTAAGCGAAGATTGTATATTAGAGCCAATCAATATTGGTTCCGAGGAAGGCGAAGAAATTTTAAGACACAGTGCGTCTCATATAATGGCACAAGCCGTTATACATATATTTGGTAAAGACGTAAAGTATGCAATAGGCCCTGCCATAGAAAACGGTTTTTATTATGACTTCGACCTTGAACATTCATTTACTCCGGAAGATCTTGAAAAAATAGAAGCGGAAATGCGAAAAATTGTGAAGGAGAATTACCCGTTCGAAAGAAAAGTCTTACCAAAAGAAGAAGCGATAAAGCTTTTTACTGAACTTAACCAACCGTATAAGCTCGAAATAATAAGTGAAATTCCTGACGATACTGTGAGTATTTACACACAGGGTGATTTTACGGACCTGTGCCGTGGCCCTCATATCCCTTCCACAGGGTATTTGAAGAACTTCAAACTTCTTTCCGTTGCAGGTGCCTACTGGCGCGGAGACGAAAAAAACAAGATGCTTCAAAGAATTTATGGAACTGCTTTTGCAACAAAAGATGAACTTAAAAAGTACTTGCATTTCCTTGAAGAAGCAAAGAAAAGAGACCATAGAAAATTGGGAAAAGAGCTTGACTTGTTTAGTATAAATGAAAATGTCGGGCCGGGCTTAATACTCTGGCATCCTAAAGGCGCAATGGTGAGAAAAGTAATCGAGGATTTCTGGAAAGATGAACATATTAAGCGCGGTTATCAGTTCCTGTACACGCCACATATCGCACGCGTGGATCTATGGAAAATTTCCGGGCACTGGGATTTTTACAGGGAGAATATGTTCTCCCCTATGGAGGTCGATAAAGGCCTGTATATGGTTAAGCCGATGAATTGCCCGTTCCATATAATGGTATATAAATCCAAAATGAGAAGCTACAGAGATTTACCGATACGCTATGCGGAACTCGGGACGGTTTACAGGTACGAAAAATCCGGAGTTCTTCACGGGTTATTGAGAGTCAGAGGTTTTACGCAAGATGATGCGCATTTGTTTGTAACGGAAGAACAATTGGAAGACGAAATTATCGGAGTACTCGATTTTACCAATTATATGATAGAGACATTCGGTTTTGATAAATATAATATTTATCTTTCGACGCGTCCGGAGAAGTACGTGGGCTCCCTCGAAAATTGGGAACTTGCAACAAATGCATTGAAGGTTGCCGTGGAAAAGCTCGAACTTCCGTATAAAATCGATCCCGGCGAGGGAGTTTTTTACGGGCCTAAGATTGATGTAAAACTTATCGATGCATTGGGAAGGGAGTGGCAAGGTCCCACCGTTCAAGTTGATTTTAACCTTCCCGAAAGATTTGATGTAACTTACATAGGTAAAGACGGAAAAGAACACCGTCCGATAATGCTTCACAGAGTGGTTTTGGGGTCAATGGAAAGGTTCTTCGGGACTTTGATTGAACAGTATGCAGGTGCGTTCCCTCTCTGGCTTGCGCCTGTTCAGGTAAAAATCGTTCCCATTTCGGATGCCCATAAGGAATACGCAAAGAAGGTTTACGATTTGCTTTTCGAAAATAGAGTCAGGGTGGAACTTGACGACAGAAACGAGAAAATGAATGCAAAGATAAGGGATGCGGAAAAAGAAAAAGTTCCTTATATTTTAATTATCGGAGATAGAGAAGTCTCTGAAAATACTGTTTCCGTAAGAAAGAGAAGGCAAGGAAACTTAGGAGCGCAGAGCGTCCGGGAATTTTTAAACAGAGTTCTTACCGAAATTAAAGAAAAAACTATTGATTAAATTTCCAAAACA
>JAGHAO010000227.1 GCA_021161495.1 Caldisericaceae bacterium
AACCATTGCAATGTTTCTCTTAATCCTTTTTCAAGGGAATATTCAGGCTCAAATCCTAACTCTTTTTTTGCTTTTTCATAGCTCAGGGAAATTCGTCGAACCTCTCCTTTTCTCGGGGGCGCATATTGAGGTATGATTTCTTTGCCGGTAATTTTTTCGAACATTTTGACGAGTTCGTTTACCGAGGTTTCGATGCCTGTTCCTATATTGTATGTTCCCTCTTTTCCGTTTATTGCAAGAATGTTCGCACGCACCACGTCTTTTACGTAAACATAGTCCCTTGTTTGCTCTCCGTCTCCGAATATAACGGGGTTTTCTCCCCTCAAAATCTTTCCTGTGAAGATTGCGACGACTCCCGCTTCTCCGAGCGGGTCCTGCCTCGGGCCGTAAACGTTTGCGTATCTCAAAATCACCCTCTCTATTCCGAAAAGGCGCTTAAAGTAATTGAGATATTGCTCTCCGCAGTATTTGGAAACTCCGTAAGGCGCAAGCGGTGCAACTTCCGTTTCTTCGGTTGCGGGAAGTTTCTCCGGTTCTCCGTAGATTGCGCCGCCCGTAGAAGAAAACACGATGCGCTTTGCTCCGTATTCGACGGAAAGCTCAAATACGTTTATTGCCCCGATCACATTTACGGAAGCGTCGAATGCAGGGTTTGCAGCGGATTTCCTCACGTCGATTTGTGCCGCAAGGTGAAAAACGATTTCCGGTTTAACCGATTCGAACACTTTTCTCAGCGCGTCTTTGTCCGTAATATCAACGTTGAAAAATTCCGCCTTGCCGCTTAAGTTTTCTTTTTTGCCGGTTGAAAGGTTGTCAACAATGAAAACTTCTGCACCGTTCTCCGAAAGCCCGTCTGAAATGTTCGAGCCTATAAACCCTGCACCGCCCGTAACCAGCGCTCTCATTCCGCCTCTTTCAGGACTTCAAGAAGATATTTTTTGAATTCTTTGCCTATGTCTTTCCTTTTGAGAGCGAATGCGATGTTTGCTTTCAGGTATCCCAATTTCTCGCCCACGTCAAACCTCGTTCCTTCGAATTTGTAAGCGTAAATCTTTTCTTTGTGAGCAAGGTTTTTTATCGCATCCGTTATTTGCACTTCCCCGTTTTTGCCGGGAGGTGTGTTTTCAAGTGATTCAAAAATGGAAGGCGTCAGTATGTATCTTCCGACAATCGCTATGTTCGAGGGTGCTTCCATAGGTTCCGGCTTCTCCACGAGATTGCTCACCTCGTACAACCTGTCTCCGATTTTTTTGCCCTCTATTATGCCGTAGAGTTTCGTGTCCTGTATGGGAACTTCCATTACGGCGAGGATAATCCCTTTGTGATTCTCGAACACATCGATCATCTGTTTCAGCACGGGCACGTCGGCATCTATGATATCGTCTGCGAGAAGCACACCGAACGGCTCATCGGAGACGAACCCTTTTGCGTGGTATATTGCATCTCCGAGGCCTTTCGCTATTTTCTGCCTCACGTAATAAATGGACACCATCTCGCTTACGTTCCGCACAATGTTAAGGAGTTCGGTTTTTCCTTTACTTTCCAGTTCGCGTTCAAGTTCCACGGCATAGTCAAAATAGTCTTCTATCGCGCGTTTATTTCTGCCTGTCACAAGTAAGATGTCTTCTATGCCTGAATTTACCGCTTCTTCCACAACGTATTGGACTGCGGGCTTGTCCACAATAGGAAGCATCTCTTTGGGCTGTGCTTTTGTTGCGGGAAGAAGCCTTGTTCCGAACCCCGCAACGGGTATTACGGCTTTTTCAATTCCTTTGCCTTTAACCATTCTATTGTCCTCCTTTCCTATGCGGCATCGGTTTTAATTTTCTTTTTGTCATCCCCTTTTCCGCGCCAATATTCAAGGAAGAAAGCGAGGAGAACGGCAAAGAAAAACGCTGCCACACCGGAAACTGCTATGTTAAAGAGTTTTTTAGGTTTAACGGGACGAGTCGGAACAACAGGGACATCTATAATGCTCACCGGTGATAACATATTCTCATTTGCTAACAATGACTGTTGGTAATTAGAAAAAACTTTATTATAACGAGTTTGAGCGATATTTAATTGCCTGTTTAACTCATCCAGTTGAAGTTGCTTACTATTGATTTCTTCATCCAACTTATGTATTTTATCCTTTATATCGGCTTCTAACGATAACAATGACGACTTCTTTGCTTCAAGTCCGGATAGCGTGATAGTATAGTTTGACTTTTTGGCCGATAGATCTTCGTATACCGGATTTATCTGTTGAGAGTTAACTTTAAGCTGAGAAAGATCGGCAATATTAGCATTGGCAAGGCTTGTTGCCAATTGGGAAATCAGTGGCTCGTCCAAAATGGATTTTTGAGTAACAAGATATTTATCTGTTGTCTTGAGCTGTTCTTTTACGCTTGCGAGTTGTTTTTTATACTGTTCAATTTGGTAATCAAGAGAAAGCAATTGTGAAAGATAAGAATTTAATGCATTGTAATAAGCGTTTCTTTTCTGCTTTAGATTGGTTATATTGTCTTTCTGGGAATTGAAATCAGCAATAGCTTTTTCTGCAGACTCCAGATTGGATTTTGCTAATTCGAATTGTTTAGCCAAATTTTTAACGCTGGCGGACATTTTGGATTTATTGATTTCATCTATAAGTTCAACGGCTCTTTTTAATACGGTTTCTGTAATCTTTTGTGCAATTTCAGGATCTGTAAAATCTGTGGTAACTTTAATAATAGTCGTATTTTTTGGGTTTTCCACGGAAATCATTTTGTCGAACTGATCAATCGTAATATTGTAGGGAGGATTTTGTAAACCTAAATCCGAAATGACTTTGCTTTCCAAACTCTTATTTTTTATAATATCAGTGTATGTATTAACGGAGATTTGTGGTAGAAAAGTCAAAGGATTCAGTAGCTGCTCCGGCGTAGAAATGTTCACTTTCGCTTCTTTCGGATTAACTAAAAGAGAACCTGTAGCTTCGTATGTTTTGGGCAAGACGAAATAACTCATCACTCCTGCAACAAGCATTGCAAGAATAGTAATGCCAATAATCATCTTTTTCCACTTAATCAAAACATTTATGTAATCTCTTAAGTCGACTTCTTCGTCCATATATTTATTCCTCCTTAATCGTGAAGTATCCGGATTCTGCATAATACAGCCATGTTCCGAGTTTTTTATTATTCATAACCTTCGGGTTAACCGCATAAATGCGGATTTTGTATTTACCCGGAGGCAATGTTTTCGGAACGTTCCATTTGTAAGAAAGCGTTTTTCCGGGGATGCCCGATTTTATCGAAACGGATTTTCCTTTCTCCGGAATTAGCCAGATGTTGTAGTATGAAACGTTTTCGGGATTCGAAGATGCCCAGGTTAAAGCGGAAGAAGTTCCCGTTTTTATTGTTTCTCCGGGAGAAGGCTTTAATATTGATACAATGCTGCCGTATTTTTCAAATTCTTTTTTTGCGTCGGTTAAATTCGGGTTGTATTTGATTGCATAAAACAAGTCCCTGATTGCTTGCGGAAGGTCGGTTTTTTCTTCCAACATCCCCAACCTGTAATATGCGTATGCATTTTTTTTGTTGTATTTAACCGCAAGTTTGTATTCCTCAATTGCTTTATCCGTTTGCCCCGTTTTTTCATATAAACTTCCCATTCCGAGGTGTGCGTCCGCATTTTTGGGGTCGAGTTTTAACGCTTCGTCGAACTGCACCTTTGCCATAACGGTATCGTTATTGAGATTTA
>JAGHAO010000147.1 GCA_021161495.1 Caldisericaceae bacterium
ATCCTAAGCAAACCTTATCATAATCCACAAAAATAGCCGAAGCTGACCATGCTGCTGTCTCCTGATAATATTTAATAACAGAACTTATTGAATTAATGTCAAAAACACCATAACCACCTACGCCGGTAATTCCTTCGCCGTCATAAAATTTAAGCCCAAACCATATTTTAGAATCAAATTTTACCCATGGCCCGATTTTATTCTCAAATTTAGCTCTTCCTTTAGTGTAACCGTTTTTAACTCTTTCAGGCCTATATTTTTCGAATAGTTTATAACTTGGTTGCCTAAGAAATGATGAATACTCTTCATTCTCCTTTCTGACTCTAATCAAATTTTCATAAACCCAAATTTTAGGTTCTTTAGGATTGAGAACAGTTCTAAAACCTTTGGATTTTGTAAATGTATATGTTTTATCCTTAGAGATGAAATACAGTTTTCCATCTCTATTTTCAATATCGCTAATCGGATCAATTTTTTCTCCCTGAATTTCCGTAATTATTTCATAATCATACTTGCCCGCTTCCGGAAGCGCGGATTTTAAACGGAAGATTATGGAAGATTTTGAATCACTACCGCCTGAGAAAAAAATCTCTTTATTAAATTTCACCATTTTATTAAGACTTAGATTATTGCGGGGATATTTATATTTAAGGGCTTTAGTTTCAAGATTAAAATAATAGCGCAGTTTTTGTTGTTGATCTCCGTAATCATTCCCTCTGCCATCTATATCAATATATTTTTCCGTGGCGGCTGTAATCCAATAATTGTAATCATGCTCTCGGGGAGAAGGAAGTATATCCAGTGTTATATAATGTTCCATCTTTTTTTTATTCACCACAAAAATAGCATAATTATCTTTTACCGTGTTATAGAGTATAACCGCGTCATAATCTTCTGATAGCGATTTTTTATCCTGAATAGAATAATTTGAAAAAGTTTCTTCAGTTGGATTCAAAAAATAAATTAATTCCACGCAATAGGGATTTTCTTTATTGCATTTTTTTCCCCCAATTGCAAAACAAGTCATTTCAAGCGCTAAACAAACAACCAACAATAACAAAATCTTTTTCATTAGCTTCATCCTTTTCTTAATTTTATCAATTCTCCCAAAAAACAATATATCAAATTCTATCGGGATTTACCTTATGTCGGCCTGTGAGTAATTATGATTCTTATAAGGATTTACCTTTTGTAGGCGGGGGAGGTTCAGGTATATCGAAATTAGGGGCGGAATATTTCTCCCGAATAAAAAGCGTAAACAAAAAAGCGGGTGACAGTAAGATTTGCCAATCGCATTTTAACCTACACCTAAACCTCAGAAACCGCTCCCTAGGAGTCTGTCCGACATAAGGTTTTTCAGCAATAATATATAATTTGCAAAAACATAAGGAATTATCGTCATAAAATGATTTACGATAAAAGGAATAGTTTTCTATAATAATAAGGACATCGTACGCGCGCGTATTAAGGAGACCTTATGACCGAAAGAACTTTCCGTCCTTATGACCGAGACCAAATGTTTTTGTTGCCGCCATCGTTAAAAGAATGGCTGCCCGAAGGGCACCTGTCGGGTTTTGTGGCGGATGTGATTGATACGCTGGACTTAAGGGATATCTGGTCCTATTATGGTGGCGCGGCGCGAGGCACAGTACCATTTAATCCGCGCATGTTGGTAACAATATTAGTTTACAGCTATTGCGTCGGGGTATTTTCTTCACGAAAAATAGCGAAGAAACTGGAAGAAGATGTGGCATTTCGCGTATTAGCGGCGAATCAGCATCCGAATTTCAGAACCATATCCGATTTCAGGAAAGCGCATCTGAAAGCATTGGGCGGTTTGTTTAAGCAAGTATTTAAATTATGTCAAAAAGCTAAATTGGTAAAACTGGGAAATGTGGCCTTGGACGGAACAAAGATACAGGCGAACGCATCCAAACATAAAGCCATGAGCTATGACCGTATGGAAAAAGAAGAGGAGAGGCTGACCGCTGAGATAGAGGAAATGTTCAGGCAGGCGCAAACAATTGATGAGCAGGAAGATGAGAAATACGGAAGCGACCGAAGAGGCGATGAACTGCCGGCGGAGCTGGCTTTTAGGAAAAGTCGGCTGAAGAAGATACAAGAAGCCAAAGTGGAATTGGAGCGAGAAGCAAAAGAAAAAGCTGATGCTAAAAAGCTGGAACAAGAAGCCCGTGATGAAGAAGCGGACAAAAAAGGACCTAAAAAGAAAGAGCCAAATGCAAAACCCGAAGGCAAAGCGCAAAAGAATTTTACCGATCCTGAAAGCAGGATAATGCCTGCATCAGGAAGTAAAGGCAGTTTTGTGCAGGGTTATAATTGTCAGGCGGCGGTAGATAGTAAAGCGCAAATAATAGTTGCGGCGGATGTGACACAGGAAACAAATGATAAGAAGCAAGCGGAACCGATGATGGAGCAAGTTATAGAGAATGCGGGAGAGACGCCTAAGAATGTCCTTATGGATGCGGGATATTTCAGCAAAGAGAATGTGGAAAAAATAGAGAGATTGAAGATGAAAGCATACATTCCGCCTAACCGCATGGAACATGGAAAAAACATGCCGGCGGCGCAAAGAGGAAGAGCGCCCAAAACACTTTCAGCGGATGAGAAAATGCGACGCAAATTACGGACAAAACGAGGACATGCCATTTATGCCATGCGGAAAGGAATAGTGGAACCTGTATTTGGACAGATAAAGCATGGGCGAGGATTCAGGCAATTTCTATTGCGCGGAGCGGAGAAGGTAAAGGGCGAGTGGTCGTTAATTTGTATCACGCATAACATTTTAAAACTGTGGAAAAGCGGGCAATTTAAGGCGGTATGTGAAGGTGGATAGAGAAGAGAATGGAAAATAATACCGAAAAACAGAGTGTATTCCCAAATAGTCGGAATTTATTGACGGGAAAATCTTTATAACCTTGATTTTGGGGCTATGTCGGACAGACTCCTAGGTTCTGATTCATTTTCTCCTGTGGGATCTTCTAAAGTTGCTTGTCTTAATTCATATCTGTTGTTAGAGGAAACAATGGGCAAGACATTATCATTAAAAATGTGAAAATATGTCCAATACCTTTGAGCGGAATTTATACGGATATACCACCCACTTCCAGTTTGAACTA
>JAGHAO010000154.1 GCA_021161495.1 Caldisericaceae bacterium
TTGTTGTATTATCGTACTTGGTGGAGACGGAACAAACAGGTTAGTTAGCAAAGGGATCACAAATACTCCGATTATCCCCGTTTCCACCGGCACAAACAATGCGTTCCCGAAATTTTACGAAGGGACAACAGTGGGGCTTGCACTCGCTGCGATAAAAAAATTAGGAAAAATAGAAAACCGATTTCTCTTAAAGCAGAAAAAACTCGAAATTTTCGAAAATGAAAAGTTAAAGGACATTGCGCTTGTGGATATTGCTATTATAAAAGGCGATTTTACAGGCTCAAAAGCCGTTACGGAACCGGGCAAAATCAAAGAACTATTCGTAAACTTCGCAGAACCCGGAGCCATAGGCCTGTCATCGATTTTCGCATATCATACACCTATCCGAAGAGGTTCGGACCTCTGGGGCAGGTGCATTCTCGGAGAAGGCAAAATTAAAATAAAAATTCCGATAATGCCCGGAAAAACAGACACAGTTAAAATCAAAGAGATAGAAGTTCTCAAACGAACGGACAATGCAAAAATTTCATTTTACCCTTCCGTTGCGGCTCTGGACGGAGAAAGGACAATTTACATAAACAGCGGAGAGTTCTCCATAAGAACAAACCCGAATGGCGTGAACCTTATCGATATCGATAAAGTTTTATCGGAAGCCTCTTTAAAGAAATTTTTTGTGCTATAATCATCTCTGCGGAGGTGATGAAATGAAAAGAGCCTTAATCATAGTGGATATGCTGAAAGATTTCGTGGAGGACCGGGGAGCGTTGAAAGTGGAGGGGGCAAAAGAAATTGTGCCTTTCATAAAAGGGCTTAAAGCAGGATTTAAGAGTGAAGGTTCCCCCGTAATATACGTTTGCGACTCCCATTCGAAAAACGATCCCGAATTCGAGTTATGGCCGCCTCACTGTGTCGAAGGAACCGAAGGTGCCGAAGTTACGGACGATCTAAAGCCCGATAAAGATGACTACGTAATAAAGAAAACAACGTATTCCGGGTTTCACGGAACAAATCTCGGTAAACTCTTGAAAGATTTATCCGTTCAAACGGTATGGATTTGCGGCGTTGCAATGAATATCTGCGTGCATTACACGGCAGCGGACGCGAGAATGAACGGATACGATGTCGTTGTTCCTTTGGGCGGAACCAAGGGGCTAACGAAAGAAGACGAAGAATATATGAAGAAACAATTTGCAAACGTATTGAAAGTAAAACTTATATAAAGGGGGTAAAATGAAATCAAAAGAAGATTTGTTAGAAGAAATTGCGAATGCGGGCAAAGAAGGAATTACCTTAACAAAACTGGTAGGAAGAAAAAGGAAGGATATGGCCGTAGGAAAAGAACTCCTCGGCGAACTTATCGAACTCAAAAAAATTGTTAAAAAGGGAAGCAGGTTTTACCTTGCAGGAATCAAACCGACCCGGAAAAGAAAAAAGAAGAATTACGTTACGAGAGAAGAATTGGAAGGGATTCTCGAAGAAGTGTACAAGGACATTGCTCTGCTTAAAGACAGGATTGACAGGGCGTTTGAGTATGTTGACGAAGTATTTCTTGAAACAAGAAGCAGAGTGAGAAAGAAAAATCTTCCCGAAATTTCCGATATGCAAATTGCATACGACAATGTAAACAGAAAAGAAAACGCCGGGGATTCCGTCCCCATCTCTTCTTTTAAAAAAGAACTCAGGAGAATGGGGTTCGAATTCGACGAAGACGAACTAAACGAAAAACTGTTGGAACTCGACAGAAAGGAAATTATCTATTTGCAAATAGCGAATAATCCGGACGAACTTCCCAACAAAGAATACGGGATTCAAAGCGACAGAGGATTTTTATTCTATATTACATGGATAAAGAGAAGTTAGAAGCATTTAAAAAACAGCATCCTTATAAAAGCGGTGTTGTTAACAGCCCCTGGGACGAAGTCGTAATCGACGCGGAAGAAGTCCATAAAAAACCGTTCGAAAAAATAATAAACGCGGTAAGCAGCGTCAAAAGCACCAAAAAATCTTCGATTTTCGTTTTGCAGGGAGAGCCCGGTTCCGGTAAATCGCACCTGCTGTGGCGCATAGCGAAAAATACGGAGAAAAAGCAATTTCTATTTGTGAACATCACGCCATACGTTACGGTTAACGGAGTTTCGTTTATCACAATGTTGGAAAGCACCGTGGATAGCTTGCAGAAAATCCATCCCGCACTGAAATCAAGGCCGATTGACCACATTATCGGATGGACAGTAAAAGAAGGGCTCAAAGATTATGTTCCGAACAGAGAAATGAAAAGGTATTCCTTTGTTTTCGAAACTATCCTGTCGAGCACAAAACTTCCGTTTGTCGCAAAAACAACATTCGAAACAATTCCGAAAGAAAGCCGCAAAATCTTAGTTAAATCAATCAAATCAAACCTCATTGCGAATAACCCGAAAATGCCGAGATACTTTTTTAACTTACTAATAAAAATGCTTGAGCCGGAAACTTTTCCTCTTGCCATAAGTTTTTTGAAGGGAGAAAAACTTTCTCCGAAAGAACTCAAAAGTTTGGAACTATCCGGCAATTTTTCCCTTAATGAGGACGTGGCATACAGGATATTGTATTCTTTGTTTAACTTCTCCCCGTTTCCGTTCATAATTTCAATAGACCAAATAGAAACACTGGACTACCATCTTTCGAAAAACAAAATCAGAGAATTCTTCGAAAAAATCGTCAGGCTGTTTTCGAATTCCGGGAACGTGATGTTCTTACTTTCCGTGCAGACGCAAACATTTAAAAAATGGGAAAAATTCCTCCCCGCGCATATCACGGACAGGCTTTCAATGAGGACGACAATTTACCCCATCACATTGGAAGACGCAAAAGCGATTGTGCGCAAGAGAAACACTTTTTACTGGAGGCAAATCGGTGTAAATCCGAAAGATCCCCTGTATCCGTTCAACGAAGAATCCCTCAAAGAAATTTATTACGCAGGAAACAGAAATCCGAGAAGGTTCATAAATGCACTGGATTATTTATTGGAAAAAGGAACGGTTAAAACAGCGGAAAATCAAAAACTGCCCGATGTTTTTCAAAGATACGTGAAAATTGCGGAAACGGAAAATTTGCGTTACGAAATCGCGGATCTGTTTGTAAAAGTGTTCGGTAGCAAAGTGCTAAAAAAAACAACCACCTACTTTGCCGTTACCATTAACGATACGGTATTCGCACTGAACAATTCGAGGTATTCCGTTTATTCGTGCGTAAAATTTTTGGCAAAGACGCTCAAAAAGCAAAATTTTTCCGGAGCGATACTGTTAAGAGAAAACAAATTAAAAATAAGAAACAGTGCGGTAAAAACGCTGTACTTAATAAAAAAATACAATATATACGTTCATTATTACGACAACGCAACGGCGAAAAATGTTGTGGCTATCGCAAAATTACTGAGAGATACGGAATCGGGGGATACCGAACTCGGAATACAAGAAGTGCGTAAATTTGCAGCGGGCAAATTAAAAGAACTCTTGCCGTTTGTTTTCAAAAAGAGCCCTCTGAAAGAGGCCCGCGTTAAAACAAACAAAAATAAGGATATCGAAAAAATAAAAAGATTCATATCGAAGATCACGGTAACAACAAGGACAAAAGTCATTAGAAATACGGGAGTTTCGCCTAATGAAACGGACGCCGTGCTGAAAAAACTCGAAAAAGACGGCAAAATAAGGCTAATGAAGAGAAACAGCGAGGTATGGATATTCAAGAATGAAACTTAAATTTTCAGTCAGCGAAATCGTAACCGCATTCAAATGCCCGATGCATTTTTTCCTGAAACGCAAAGGGAAAAACGCATTTTTTTACTATCCCGGAAACGAAAATTTGGGAACATTCGTCCACCTCGTTCTGTCCCGCTTTGCAAAATTTGTAAAGAAACGAACGTTGTTCTCGCAAGATCTCACGATAGACGCTACAATGAAAAAAATCTTTACAGAGGTTTCTTTTTCCTGGCACGGAAACACGGATTTTGAAAAAGCCTGGCAATACATAGAGCCTGTATTAGCCTACTTCGATTTTATCACAAAAGGGAAAAGCCCGGACGAAATAGCCGATATGTTTGTTTTCAGTGAAAAATCTTTCACCGTGGATATGGAAAACACAAACGTAACGGGGAAATTCGATATTTTACTGAAAGACGGAGATACGTTTAAAATAATCGACTACAAGACAAGAAAAAGCGAAATTGATTTTGACGGCATTCAAATTGCGATTTACAAATATGCGGTGGAAAAAATATTCGACAAAAAAGCGGTTCCGCTTATAATAAGTATCTCAGACGACGAAGTATATACGGAAAAATTCACCGAAGAAGAATACGGCGAACTAATCAAAGCGGTGCACGCCAAAATTCGGGAGATGAAACAGATAATAAGCGGAGAAATCATACCGGAACGCACCGCGGAAAAAGAAATTTGCAGGCACTGCTCTATGCGGTATAACTGCGAAACATTTTTTAAGGAGGTTTTTCAATGAAAGAAAACGAATTTACGGTGCAATCCTGGGAAGAAATAATGGAACTTCTGTATAAAGATTCGAGAACGCTTAAAAGCATAGGAAGATTCCGTTCTGACTATGTTTATAGGGGGCTTTCCGACAAAAATTACGATTTAAAAACCGGGCTTATGCGCCTCGGAGGCTCTTATTGGATTCTGGAACAGCACCTCATAAGAAACTTCATAAAATACGCAGGAGTGAATCCGAAAGAGCATTCCATATGGACGTGGCTTTCCATAGCAAGGCACCACGGGCTTCCCACAAGGCTCCTCGACTGGACGTATTCCCCTCTCATAGCAATGCACTTTGCAACGAGCAATATGGAACAGTACGACAAAGACGGAGTGATATGGTGCGTTGACTATATAAAACTTCACGAATTTTTGCCATCACGTTTCAAAGAAATCCTTGAAAAAGAAAACGCCGATATATTTACAACGGAGATGCTTTCCGAAATATCTCAAACAATAGAAGATTTTCCGCACGAAGGAGAAAGTAACTTTGCCCTGTTTTTCGAACCCCCTTCGATGGATCAGAGAATAGTGAACCAATTCGCCCTGCACTCCGTAACATCTCGCGCCACCGTAAAAATGGAGGATATCCTGAGTAAGCACCCGGAACTTTACAAAAAAGTGATCATTCCGAAAGAAATAAAATGGGAGATAAGAGACAAATTGGATCAGTCAAACATTCACGAAAGGGTGCTCTTCCCGGGGCTGGACGGTTTAAGTATGTGGCTTACGAGATATTATTCTTGCAAAAATTACGATATTAAAAAATAGTTGCAAATAAAAGCAAAACAAATTACTATAAATAAAAAGCAGGGAGGTATCATTATGGCTGAAGATAATGTAACTAAAATCGAATTAAAGCAAGCCTACGGCTTGACAGTGATGGCAAGGGGAGATTCCAACCACTGGGTTGTTATGGACGGCCCCGAAGCATTCAACGGGCACAGTGCGGCAACAAGGCCTATGGAACTTTTACTTATGGCGCTTGCAGGGTGCACAAGTCAGGACGTGATCTCCATCCTGGATAAAATGAAGGTGAAATACAGGGATTACAAATTGGAGATTACCGCGGAACGCGCTCCGAACCATCCGAAGGTTTACACGAAGATTCACTTAAAATATATGATTTGGGGAGACGTTCCCGAAGATAAATTCAAAACCGCAATCGAACTTTCCGAAACAAAATACTGCTCGGCAAGTGCAATGCTCAAAAAAGCGGCGGACGTTTCCTACGAATACGTGATTTACAGAGACAACGAATAGCTGTTATAAATGGAGGAATACGATACCATTGTAATAGGAGGCGGCCCTGTGGGTTTGAGGGCCGCACACCTTATTGCCGAAGCGGGCTTTACCGTTACGGTGGTAGAAAAAAATAAAGAAATAGGTTTCCCCAACCATTGTTCCGGGCTTGTTTCCGCAAATTTTGTTTCAAAATATACGGAAGCGCAAGAGACCGTACTGAACGGAATAAAAGGTGCTATGGTTACTTGCGAAAATTCAACGCTTGAATTTAAAGATGCAAAGTTTCACGCCTTTGCAATCGACAGAGAAAAGTTCGACAAACTATTGGCGAAAAAGGCGGTAAAAGACGGCGTTAAAATTCTAACGGGGGAAGAGCCCGAATCCGTAAAAAAGAATAGCAGATTCACCGGAATAAAATTGAAAAGCGGTAAAATACTTCAAAGCCGCACGTTCGTCATAGCCTCAGGAGCAAACAGCGGGGTTTCCAAACTTTTCGGGCTTTACAACAAACCGATGGAAATAATCCACACCATCCAAGCGGAAGCGGAAATGGAAATCCCGGATAAAGAAATCGTTTACGTATTTATAAACAAAAAACTTTTCGGAAATTGGTTCGGTTGGATTATCCCCACCGGCAACAACACCGTGAAAGTGGGGCTCGGAACGGATAAAAAAGAAGACATAATGAAACTGTTCGATAGGTTTATCTCGGAAACCGAAATGCTGAAAAACGCAAATATAAGGAAAAATCCCGTAGCGTGGATAATCCCGATCGGTATCTCTCAAAAAACGGCGAACCTGAACGCACTCGTTGCAGGGGATTCCGCAACGCAGGTAAAACCGCTTTCGGGAGGGGGATTGTTTACCGGTATGTTCGGGGGAGAAATCGCGGCGCAAGTTATTGTCTCGGCACTTAAAAGCAATCCTGAATCAGCGGACTTATCGAAATACGAAACGCTCGTCTTCGAAAAAATAACTCCCACCGTAAAAAGAGGGCTCATTTTAAGGAAGATATACAAAACAATACCCGACAAAGACAAAGCGAGTTTCCTTGAAGCCTTAGACAACCCGGAAGCTAAAAAAATCATAACAACTTACGGGGATATAGATTACCCCTATCTAACCGGGCTGAAACTTCTGAAATTCGTAAGGAAGCCTCTCTTGAAATACTTTACCGAAATGCTAAGGAGCGCAATATGAAAAACTTGCTGAATTTGTTAAAAAGAATAGACGGAAAAGGATATAAGGCATACAAAAAACTCGAAAGAAAAGAATTCTTATTCGAAGATATAAAAATCAGGATTTCACACGTTCAGGGCGACCCTTTTGCAACACCGTCCGTTATGGAAATAAGCACAGAAAACAAATTTTCAAGAAGATTTTTTGACAAGAAACACAAAAAAATCGCATTAGAGGATTTTCTCATCCGCTCTGCATATAAAAAGGCAAACAATCTTTCGCAAAAAAGCGGAACGGGGCACAGCGGAGAAATTGTTATTCCGAAGCCCTCGCAAGAAGTTTTGGAAAGAAGCACGCTCACAATATATAAGGATAGAATAGTTTTGAGGGTTTTCGCCGGGCTTCCCGCGTTCGGAAGAAAAATTGCGGGAGATAATGCAATAAAGTTATTCAAAAATCTGTTCACTCTCGGAAAAGAAACCCTTTACCCTCGAAATTACGAAGAAAAGGAACTCTCGGAAGTAATAACACTCTCCGATGAACAGGCATTCATAAGGAAGGAAATGAAAAATCGCGGGATTGTGGCATTTATTGCAAACGGATCGGTTCTGCCGAGAAGAAGCGGGATAAGTGACCTTCCTATGCAAAAAGGCGCAGTCCCTTTCAGATCCCCGAAATCAATGGAAGTTTCTTTTGAACTCCCCGACGGAAAAAATATAACCGGAATGGGCATCAAAAAAGGAATAACACTTATCGCAGGCGGCGGGTATCACGGGAAAACAACGCTTCTTAAAGCAATCCAGCGCGGAATTTACGATCACGTAAAAGGCGACGGAAGGGAGTTTGTTTTCACGGACAAGACGGCAATAAAAATAAGAACGGAAGACGGAAGAAGCGTAAAAAATGCCGATATTTTCAATTTTATCCGCAATATTCCGGGAAAAACGGATACGCACAATTTCTCCACGGAAAACACATCCGGCTCCACCTCAATGGCTTCCGCGCTATTTGAGGCAATGGAAACGGGAAGCAAACTTATCTTAATAGACGAAGACACCAGCGCAACGAATTTTATGATACGCGACGCAAGAATGCAGAAATTAGTGCAAAAAGAGCCGATTATCCCGTTAATTGACAGGCTCCGGGAACTTTTCGAAAAATTCGGCATATCCTCGATTCTCGTAATAGGAGGAGCAGGGGATTATCTCGACGTATGCGACAGGGTAATCGTTATGGAAAACTACATACCGCTCGAAAAAACGGAATACGCAAAAATGATTGCACAGGAAATGCCCTCCGGAAGAAACAATTCAAAAATACCTCAAATGGAAGAAATAAAAATCAGAATCTTAGATACCGATTCAATTCAAAGAGAAAAAGTAAAAACACACGGAAAAGAAACGCTTCGAATAGGAAAAGAATTCATAAACACCGCATTCGTGGAAGAATTTGCGGAAGAAGGGCAGTTAAAAACCGTGGGGCTTGCAATTACGAATATCATTGCAAACTCCGCAAAAAGGAAATTTCCCGAAATAACGGCAAAAACGGAAAAGATCCTTTCCGAAAAAGGCATAAATATTCTATTTAACGGCTTCATAAAACCGGGATTTTCAATGGTCAGAAAATTCGAAATCGCCTCCGTGTTGAACAGAATGAGAAACGTAAAATTCGGATAACCGCGTCTAATCCGCAGGATAAAATTTTTTCTTTATCTCATTTTGCTTGCTATCCCGAATCCCGTTTCGAATTTATTTCTGGATCTCAAAACAGTCACTCTGAATTTATTTTAGAATCATTTCAAGACCTCAAGGCAGTCATTCTGGAGGAACGAACGAAGTGAGTGACGAAGAATCTCGTATTTGTTGTGTGTTTCCTCGATTTAAGATCCTGAGTTAAAACATCTCAGGGTGACAAAATAGGGGTTATTCCGTAATTGTATTTTTATTTGTCATTCCGAACTTGATCCGGAATCTCATATTTTTATACTTATGGAATGTACTTTGACAAAAGAATTAAAAACGAGACCCTTCACGAAATACGCTCAGGGTGACAAAAAAGGCAGTCATTCTGATGGAGCGTAGCGACAGAAGAATCTCGTATTTTCGTTGTTATCCTGCATTTTTCCTCGGGATGCATTACCCCAAGTCTTGTTTCGGGATCTTTTTCAGGATTGTTTCGGAATCTCTTTTGCCACTCCCATAAAGTATATTTTGAGGACGAAATAAA
>JAGHAO010000220.1 GCA_021161495.1 Caldisericaceae bacterium
ATTGTACAAAAAGCGAGAGAATTAAATCTTGCGGGTGCTACGGTTTTCAGAGGAATTTTAGGCTTCGGCGCCCACAGCAGATTGCATTCTGCAAAATTCCTCAGGCTTTCGGAAGACGAACCAATAGTTATAGAGATCGTGGACACAAGAGAAAAAATCGAAGCGCTAATCCCGTTCCTGGACAAAACAGTTGACGAAGGACTCATCACAATGGAAGAGGTGCGAGTAATAAAATACCGCCACAAAGATTCCAAGTAAGATTACTTTTCGATGTACTTGTAGAATTTTTCGCCGTTAAGCAGGATTTCTTTTATCTTTCCTTCGCTTTCCAGAAGTTCAATGTATTTCAGGATTTCATCTCTGTGGACTCCTAAACCTTCGGAAAGATCTTTTATCGTTTGCGGCCTTATCTTTATGCTGCCTATAATTGCATTTTCCACATCCGTTCTATATGCCGCATTTGTTTTTCTATTAAACGGTTTTATTATTTCAGCGTTATGTCCTATAACATTTTTCGCGAACTCAAGCTCTTTTTGGGAAAGAGGTCTCGCAAAACCGAATGCAGGAGGACGCACAACCGTATTTATTTGAATACGGTCAGCTTTGATGCTATCCAAAGCCTTTGAAATTTGTTTATAATTTTCCTCGGTATCATTTATTCCTTTCACCAACATTATTTCAATTAGTATATTTCCGGAATACTCTTCTCCAAGAAGCCGGATCCCTTCCAATATTTTCTCGGCAGTAACTTCTTTTGCCGGTTGATTAATTCTTCTCAAATATTTATCTTCTGCCGCATCAAGTGTGCATTTTACAAGATCCGCTTTTTCCACTTCTTCCCTCACTGACCGGAGATAAAGCAGGGTGGAATTTGTAAGAACCGCAACGGGAACATTTGTCATTTTCTTAATTTCGTCTATCATATAGCCTAACTTTGAATTCAATGTGGGTTCTCCCGAACCCGAAAACGTAATGTAATCAAGAGGTCCTTTATGGTTGTGTAAAAAATCTTTTAGCTCGTTTAGTATCTCTTCCGCGGGAACATACTCCCTCCGTTTAGTAGTAAGAAGTGTGGTTTTAGCAACCTCACAGTACACACAATTAAAACTGCATACCTTTAACGGCACCGGATCTATACCCAACGAAACGCCTAATCTCCTTGAAG
Organism: Caldisericaceae bacterium; assembly: GCA_021161495.1. Classification (GTDB taxonomy): domain Bacteria; phylum Caldisericota; class Caldisericia; order Caldisericales; family Caldisericaceae; genus AUK232. The sequence continues at coordinate 1,166 of JAGHAO010000220.1, forward strand.
GAACAGGCCCGTATATATGTTTATATTCCATATTTTACCTCCCGAAATCCCCGCCCGAAGGCGGGGACATTAAACGATCTATTTCTCAAGTTTTTCCAAACGTTCGAGTAATTTCTTTGTTCTTTCAGAAAGCACCTTCACCGCTTCTTTTAAATTTTCTATTTCTTCTTCGACATTTATTTCCGCACTACTCACTGTTTCACCCTGAGTATGGGAGTGTTCATGTTTCGGCTCGGAAAAAACAACTTTTTCTCCCTCACGGGCTGCAAAGTCACCCTTCTTATACCTTTCTACCGCATTCCTGAGAGTGCCGGTAACACCGGTAATGATTTTAACCCCAGCAGCAGTTAAAACTTCCCCTGAATTAGGGCCCATATTTACCGTAAGAACCACTTTCGCCCCTTTATTCACTATGAACTGCGCCGCCTGAATTCCCGCACCACCCATAGCATTAGCCGCCGGGTTCGGTACGATCTCAAACCTATCCGTTTCAGTATCGTAAAAAGCGTAATAAGGACATCTTCCAAAAGAAGAACTCACCAAAGAATTCTCAGTATTACCTTCCGCAGGTAAACAAATTATCATATTCGCAACCTCCTATTTCTTTTCCATTTCAGATAACCTACGCTCGATCTCCGTAAGTGCATCGGAAATTCCTTTCAATGTATCTCTCATTGCAAGAAGTTCGTCCGTCTCGGTATATCCTCCGTAATACGGATAGCGAGGTACGCCGTAGTAATTTTCTTCATAAGGGTAATAGCCCCCTTTCCACCAACCTCTGGGGAGCCAAGGATAAGCTCTACAATACGGGGTAGGGTTTCCCCAACCGAAACGTCTTCCGAAACCATATCCCCATCCTCTGCCAAAGCCGTAGCCATATCCGAACATACTCTCACCTCCCTTCAATAATCTTTTTTATTTGGGAATGTCCGTCTACCCTAAGCACTCTACATGCATTGTAGGGTGCTCTGCCTGCGGCAATTGCTCTTGCGCAATCCATACAGGTGGGATAGCCGCACGCACCGCAGTTAATTTTAGGCAATACTTCGTATATCTTACGAGCAACTTCCTCCTGTTCGGAGGTCAAGTTCTCCGTAGCAGAAGCAGGCCGGTAAGCAGGATTGTTTACCGGAAAAACTCCGCCTGCACCAAAACGGCCTCTACCCATACCTCTACCAAAACCTCTTCCGCGGCCACCTCGTCCACCTCTTCTACCGGTAAAAGGCCCTTCTCCGAAAGGACCGGTTCCGTCTCCAAATGGCATATTTACACCTCCTATTTCTTACACTCTTCGCATTCACCAAAAATCTGCATATCAACTGAAGAGAGTTTAAATTTATACTTATTATATAAAGTTTCGCTTATTTCCTTTAAAAATCTTTTAACCTCTTTATTCCTCTCGGAAAAATCCTTTATTTTGGCACAATTTGTGCAAACAAGGTGTATTTTAACCTTGGTTCTTCTGTTTTTTAGCTGATAATGCTTCTTTCTTCTGTTGCCAAAAGAAACCACTTCCACAATACCATATTTTTCAAATAATCTTAAACTCCTGTAAACAGATGCAAAACCTATACTCGGATAAAGTTCCTTTGCAACTTCAAAAATTTCATCAGCAGTAAGATGACCTTTTCTGCTTCTCAAAACGGCAAGAACAACTTCTCGAGGCTTTGTCATCCTGAATTCCTTACTATTTATGCCCATTGCATACCATCTCCCTTTGAAAATGATTTTTATTTTCAAATAGATTATATCCAAAAAGCCAAAATTGTCAAGAGGATAAATACTTAACATCCGTGTTTTAAAATCATACCTATAAATCCATACCATGCAAAAATATCATTTCGCCTTAAAAACCGTATCGGCATCTTACTTCTGATTCATTCTGTCTTGCTTTTGCCAACCTTATCACTTGCTCTTCGTATTCATATAATAAAAACAAAGCATCTTTTAGGAAAACACGTCTTTCTATGCCCGTTAAATAAAATTTCAAAATGTATTGCCTAATTTTTGCATTTTGCTATAATACCTGCTCGTTATGCAAGAGGTGATAGATATGAGAAAAAATACAATAATAAGATGGTTTGCTTCTTACGGACTTCAAGGAATAGCCTTGAGCAGTTTAATGATAGTAATAAGTTTGTTCGCCGTGACGGGGCTTCACGGAAATGTTAGGAGTGCAACTACGGCATCAGCGTTATATTCTACCGGAACGTTAATAGGATCCCTAATTGTGGGAAATATCCTCGACAAAAAAGGGATCTACGATAAAATCGTTTTCACCGGACTAATAGGCGGAAGCATCGCAACGGCAATTATGCCCTTTTCTGTAAACCTTACGATGTACTACGCTTCGGTATTTGCATTCGGTTTTGCAATTTCAATGGTAAATCCCGCAATAACATTATATTTAAGCAGAAAAACGGATGACGAGCAATATAGAAAATACGTAAACGGAATGAATTTGTTAAATAGTATCGGAATAACTATAGGAACATTTTTGGGAGGTGCAATCCTGTCCTATCTTCCTTTCACAAGCGAATCTGACAAAATGAAACTCGTCTTCCTCATCGCAGCACTTATTTTCTCCGTAGGCGCCGTGATAAGCTCGGATATAAATGTCAGTCCGGAAGAACTAAAAAAGAGAAAACAAAAAAGATTTTTGGTAAGTATGCGGCCCGTATTCGCCAACTTTAGATTTATTCCCAGAAACTTTCCCAGAAAGATTGATTTTTCAATTTACAGCAGAGAAGTGAAACTATATCTTTCCGGTGTATTCTCTTCGTTTTTCGGAGCAAATTTATTTTTCGCACCGTTTCCCGTGTTTATGAAACAGGTTTTGGGGATACCCTCAGGAAAGATTTTTCTGATCTATGCATATGCCAATATTGCGGCAACAATCGCATACTTTTTTACAAAATACGCAATGGAAAATTTCAGAGATTTTTCAATAATGCGAGCGGTCCTATGGGTAAGAATTTTCGGATTTATAGGGATCGTCGTATTCGGTGTTTTTCATAACTTCTACGGAATTGTAATAACATTCATCTTGGTGAATTTTACCTGGCCGTTTTTATATATCACATCAACCATTCAGGCAACGAAGCTTGCAAAAGAGGAAAACAAAGGAAGAGTCCTCGGGGCATTCAATATGGTTATCAGTCTTGCCGTTATTTCGGCTTCGTTTTTATCCGGTGTAATCGCTCTTAAATTCGGATATTATACCGCATTTATTTTGGGTGCGATTTTACTGTTTACCGGAGAGAGGATCACTAGTAAAGTCGCGCAAATTGTCCCGGTCCCGAAAGAAGTAGTGGAAAAAGTCAAACAAAAACGCCAAAGAAACAAAATGAAATTTACAAAAATTTTAAAGGGCGGCGCAAGATAGCAAACCGCCCTTTAATATCCATACACTAAAACAAGTTAATCTTCTTCGTTAGGATTAATCGTTCTTGACCAATCCGATTCAAAAAGCGTTTTAAGGTCTGAGATAACTCCTTCGCTGTTTGTTATTATTCCCATTTCCCTGTTCATATCCAGAGAAGCGCCTGAAAAATTATTGGAGCCTATGTATGCTTTCTTTCCGTCAACAATAATCACTTTTGCATGGACATAGGGATCCGGAAGTACACGCACCACATCAGTCCCGAGTTGATCCACAGCATAAGAATTCCCCGCAACCCTGTAAAGGGGCGGAATAATAACACGAACTCTTATTCCTTTTTTGATCTCGGATTCGAGTAAATTGTTAATCTCGTCGTCTTCCATCTCTTGCTGCCAAATGTCAATTGTTTTTGTTGCACTCTTTATA
>JAGHAO010000176.1 GCA_021161495.1 Caldisericaceae bacterium
TCTTGCAGGAACATGGCGCTATTATGTGGCGTTGGAGTTGCAATCTGCATTTAAAGATGAGTATAAGAAAGATTTGGCTAAAAGAGAGGAAAAGAAAGATAATATAAAAGAACTTTTTAATAATCCAAAAGATTGGATGAAAAATTTCTCAGGAAATAGATTCGCAAGGATTAAATGTGCAGGTCAAGACGAAGAGCCTCAAAAGACGTTAGATGAAAGCAAAAGTATCAATACCGGCCATTGCGGGCATTGTATTGTTTGTAAAGCATTTGGGTATTCAAAAAAAGACAAATCATGGCAAGGAATGCTTTTTTTCTCCGATTTGAATATTGTATTCTTCCCTGTGTATACAAGATTTGGTGTAAGGTGGATAACGTCCAAAAGAATTTTGAAGGAAGCAGGATTGTTGAGTGGTAAGAAGAATTCAGATTCCGCACCTAATAATATTGTTTTTGTTTCCGAAGAGATAGAAAGTGGAAAACAACGTGTTATAAATTTGGGTTGGTTGAATTTGCCGTATGAAGTGAAAGAAAAAGAATTTAATATTAATCTCGAAGAGGTTAACTCCGATGATTTTAAACTCGTCCCGAAAGATATTGTTATTGTTCCTGACAGTCTGATTTCGCAAATAATAAATTCCAACCTCGAAGTAAGGACGTCCGTTTCGATAGATCCGATAACCGGAGCAGCAAAAGAAGGCGCACTGTTTACCTCCGAGGCGATTCCTCGCGGAACGGTATTTTACGGAAAGATAAGGCTTTTTGACAAAAAATATCTCGGTATCGAAAATGATTTGCCGGATGCGGAGTTAATTTGGAAAGCACTCGAAGATGCAAAGAAATATTATGAGATTTTCGGTATCGGTGGAATGACAACGCGCGGTTTCGGTAGGATGAAAGTTTGGTTAAAGGAAATCTCCGACAAAAAAGGGGGTAAAGAAAATGACGCAGGAAAGCAAGACAAATAAAAAGTCGATTGATGCTTTAATAAATAAATTAGCGTATGATTTTGTGCAAGGGATTACCGATAAAAAGCATTTAAACGAGATTGATAAGGCACTTGGCGTGCTTTCAAATGATGGTGTATATGCATACTTTGTTTATGTTGAAGCTAAAGGCATAGGAGACATTTTTTTGAATAAGATTAAGAGCCTTATCGATATTGTAGAAATTAATAAAGATGGAAAGAAGATTGAAGAATTGAATCAAGATTACTTTCAAAAACTTTCCGAAGACCTTAATTCTCTTCTGTTCTTCCGCGACATTCTCGAAAAAATCCTGATTTATGCGCGGTATCATGCAAAAGCGTTGGGAGAAAAGAATGAGTGAAGAGAAAAGATATTTGCTGGTATTCGAACAAATTCAACCCATTCACATAGGTGCGGGAAGTTACGGAGTTGTCAACGAAACAAGAATTTTTATTCCGGGGTGGACTATGTGGGGAGCGTTAACCAATGCTTATTGCCGAATGATGGGCGAACACCCGAAAGAAAATGAAAATCAAGGGTTGTTTAAAAAAATCACGTGCTTCTATCCTTCTTTTCATCCATCGGCCGGGAAGGATAATGAAAACGTTTTATTACCTGCGTTCAAAGGAGGGGAATTTCATCTGGGGCAATTTTCCGAGGACAGGTTCAGGGCAATGTTTGTTGACACCTTTGTTTCGACTGCAATCAATCCCGCTCACCGCTCCACAAAAGACGAATCTTTGCACGAGATAAATATTGTTTTGCCGAAGGCTAAATCCGGTTATTCCGTAAATAGCAAAGAGCAGAGGCTTTATTGGATTGGAGCGGTGGAAACCGGTGCTGATATTCCCGATGGAATGAAAATAGTTGTCGGGGGAGACGTAAGATACGGATTCGGCGAGATGATTCTAAAAGAAAAGAAAGAAACAGCAAAAAAATATTTTGATAAATGGTTATTCGAAGGAGCGGACGAAGTAATTTTGAGAAATTACCTTGCCGTTGGAAAACTTCAAAATGCAAAACTTGTCGAGGGAAAAACAGAAGTTGTTGTTGAATTGGAAGAGTCCCGGAAAGATGCAAATTTAAGAGTAACGGAGCCTGAGATGTGCTTTGCACCGGGGAGCAAGATAAAGATAGATAAAAACGAGCAAGGTTCCATTCTTGTCGAAAAAGGAATTTTGACGAAGAAAGAAGCATCAAAGGCGACATAAGGAGTGTATAATGCCTAAAAAGACGATTTATGTGTTTTCGAGTGGGGAGTTAAAAAGGAAGCAGAATACGATTTATTTCGAAAAGCCGGACGGAACGAAAAAGTTTGTCCCTGTGGAGAATACCGGCGAGATTTTGATTTTCGGCGAAGTTTCCGTAAACAAAAAACTCCTCGAATTTTTGTCGCAGAAAGAAATTTTGCTGCATTTCTTCAATCATTACGGGTATTACTCGGGCACGTTTTACCCACGCGAGCATTACAATTCAGGCTTTATGATTTTGAAGCAGAGCGAGCACTACCTCGACGAAGAGAAACGTCTAAACCTCGCCAAAAAATTTGTGCGGGGCGCTTCGGCAAATATCACAAAAGTCTTGGAATATTACAATAGGCGCGGAGGAAACCTTTTGCAGTATCTCGCAAAAATTCAGGAACTTTCCGAAAAGATAAAAGAGCAAAAAGACGTAAACAGTCTTATGGCGATAGAAGGGAATATGCGCTCCGTTTATTACGACAGTTGGAAAGAAATTATCAAAAACAAAGATTTTGAGATGGAAAAAAGAGAAAGGCGCCCGCCGAAAAATATGATAAACGCACTCGTAAGTTTCGGAAACTCCCTTGTTTACATCGAAGTTTTGAGGCAGATCTATCAAACGCATCTCGACCCCCGCATCGGTTATTTGCACTCGACAAACTTCCGCAGGTTCTCGCTGAATTTGGATGTTTCCGAAATTTTCAAACCGATCATTGTTGACAGAGTGATATTTTCTCTGATAAACAAGAAGATGCTCTCGAAGAAGCATTTTGCCAAAGAATTAAACGGCACGTATCTGAACGACAAAGGCAGAATGATTTTTGTAAAAGAGTTCGACAGCAGGCTCCTTCAAACAATAAAATATCCGCAGATAGGTGATGTTTCTTACAAACGGCTTATACGACTCGAACTTTACAAAATCGAAAAGCACCTTATGGGAGAAAAAGAGTACACACCTTTTGTTGCGAGGTGGTAAATGTTTTTGATAACCGTTTACGATGTTGGGGAAAAGAGAGTTGCAAAGGTACTGAAAATTTGCAGAAAGTATTTGAATTGGGTGCAAAATTCCGTGCTCGAAGGGGAGATTACGAAAGCAAAGTTTGAGAAATTGAAGGCGGAATTAAAAGAAGCGATGGACGAGTCGGAAGACTCGGTGATTTTTTATATCTTACGGGATACGAAATATTCCGCTCGTGAAATCCTTGGTACAGAAAAGCAAAGTACAGACAATTTTATATGAGAGTTAATTTACGAGGTTTATTTATTAACAAAAATCTATAAGGCGGGGTGAATTATGGAAAGAGAACTTAATGCGCTTATAAGTGAAGTCAGAGAAACAAACAAGCTCTTAAAGGGAATAGCCAGGGATATTAACAACATCTCAGCCAATTTGATTGTATTTGTACAACTGGAGCACGAAACAGCAAAAAAGATAGAAATAATTATGAGAAAAATGGGATAGGTTAAATCTGCCGTATAAATGTTAGAGATTGGAGATTTTTATAAGTGCTTTCACACGATTTTTATCAGGGAAAGATGCTGATGGATTTGGGTCTTATTTTTGTGTTAAGGAACATCGTGAATAAAATTTTGGAAGCGATCTGCTTTTAGATAATAATTGCAAAGATAATAAAAGATGTTAAACTCCAAACACGAGGAGAATAATGGCAAAAAGATTGCTTAGACTGATAACTATTGTTTTGGTGATTGCAATTTTCGGCGCAGGCTGTGGAAAAACGGCAGACGGCACGAAACCCGTAAACAATGGTAAAGTAAAAATAAGAAAGGTTTATTTCCAAACCGAAAAATTCGACAAGTTCAAACTGCCGAAAAATGATAAAAGATACTATGAGATCGGTTCCCTGTCAGTATTCGGAAACACGGCGGTTTTCTCTTCCGGTTCCGGAGAGATGACAAAAGAAAATGCTCCCTGTCTCTCTCTGGAAAACTACCTTACGGTTTATGACATAGAAAAGGGGGAAGTAAACTCCGTTCTGAAAGCAGATGAAGGGTTTTACCAGATATGCAATACGGCGGTAAATTCGGATTGGATTGTATTCGAAGAAATAAAAAACATAGTCGGAATCCCGGGAAGAGTTTATGCAATCAATAGAAAAACCAGTGAAAAGAAATTGGTCTATTCCGTAGGAAACAAATCTTCCCCGGTGAAAGAAACGTTTGTGAACCCTCCGTTTCCACATCAAATCATTTTGCACAAAAACTGTATATACATACCGCTTACAAAAGGAAACGAAAGCAAAATCGTAAAGGTGGATTTACACTCGCTTAAAGCGGAAACCGTATTTTACAGAAAAGGAGGAGGATGCATATTCTCCGTAAGCAGCAACGACAGGTATATCGCAATTGATTATGCGGAAAACGGAAAATCCGAAATACTGCTTTACGATTTCGGCACGGGTTTAACCAAAAAATTGATTGAAACGGACATATTCCCCGTTGAATTGCAGGAAACACAATTTCCCTTAATAACGGACGATAATTGCATTGTTCTGGAAAAATGCACGAATTTGAACTGCAAAGAGAATGAGATTATCGTATTTCCCGTAAATAACCCCGATAAAATAAAAACTTATAACCTGAATATGATAAATCTCTGTTCGTCCGGAAATTACATTGCAGGAACAGGATTTCAAGATGTTTACGTAATAAACAGAAAAGCAAACGTTATAACGGATATTGAAAACTTAAATGGAAATTATTTGTGTATGAAAAAAGACACCTTATTTGTGATACTTCCGAGGATCGGCGGTGCCGAGGTGATTTATGCAAACGTTGTGAAAGGAGGTTTCTGAATGCTACATAGCAATTATTATACGACTTGTTTGGTTGCAGAGTTCGATAAAGATCTGGAATTTAGTTAAGGAAACGTAAGTTTTGCAAGATACGAAAAAATCGGTAAAAATCTTTGCATTCGGTTTAATTTCAATATTCCTTTCGGCATAATCTAACTTTGCTGGGAAGATTATCTTTCAGATTGCGGAAGAAACGGTTTTAATTTTACTCGCTCTACGGAAACTCCACTATTTTCGGAGTTTATCCGGATAAATATTACATAAACCTTGTTCTTAACATAAAAATGTTTATAACTCTGCATTATTACTGTTCAATTTCTGTCTTACAAGGAGAAATGCGTAAATGCCTGTATATGCGAAATTTTATTTAAGGGGTATATTTACACCAAAACCATCGATTTTTGCTTCTAAAATGCGTAAAAA
>JAGHAO010000038.1 GCA_021161495.1 Caldisericaceae bacterium
CCGAAAGAAGTTGCAAATTACCTTATGGTTAATATATCGGGTTATATGAACGACAAAGGCATTTCGATTAACGAAATAAAATTCAAACCCGAATACTTCAAGGACCTCTTAGAGATGATAGATAAAGGCACAATTTCCAAGAATATTGCAAAAACCGTGATTGCGGAATCCCTTGAAAGCGGGAAAAAACCTTCTGTCATCGTAAAGGAAAAAGGATTAATCCAAATAACCGATACCGAAGCCATAGAAAAAGCGGTAGACGAAGTAATCAATGAGAATCCGAAACCGGTATCCCAATACATAAGCGGAAAAACACAAGTTATGGGGTTCCTCATAGGGCAAGTAATGAAAAAAACAAGGGGAAAGGCGAATCCCAAAGCGGTATCGAAAATTCTTTCCGAGAAACTTAACGCAATGAAGTAATGAGAAAATTTGTTGTATTTCTTCTCGTTTTTCTTGTAATTGCGGGTTTTTACCCAAAATATACCCGTTCTTCGGAAACAAAAATAAAAGGCATTTGCATTCATGGAGAAGAAATAGAAAAGCAGGGCGCTCCGGATATTATGGGAAAGCTAAAAGAAGAGGGGTTCAACACAGTATTCCTGCTTGTAAAAAATCCTCAGGGATACGTATATTTCAAAAGCAGTGATTTTCCCGTAAAATACCCTATTTTATCAGACACAATACTTGCCGCGAAAAAATACGGAATGGATGTTTATGTATATTTCCCCGTATTTATGGATCAACATTACGGAACACTCCACCCTGAACAATGTATGACGGATATTTCCGGAAAGAAGAATTCCTATTATGTATCGCTTTTAAGCGACGAATATCTTGCTTATCTTAAAAAATTCGTAAGGGAACTTCTGCAATATGACATAAAAGGCATCGTTTTTGATTATATCCGTTTTCCCAACGGAAAATACGACTTTTCCGAGGCATTCAAAAATCTTGCACTGTCTGACGGAATAGATTTTGAATACGTGAAGGAAAAAGCATACGAAACGTTTGTTTATCCCGCAGACTGGAAAACACTGTTTGTTCTTGCGGATTCCGATCCGGAGGTGCGCAAATGGATTAACCTTAGAGAACAGATTGTTGAAAACGAAGCGCAAATTTTAACCGAATACATAAGAAACATAGATCCTAACATAAAAATCGGGGTGTTCAGCGTAGCAAGAGGATGCGCCTCAAAGATAACAGATACGGACAACATCAAAGAAACATACGAATACCAAGTTGCAAATTTCGGGCAAGCCCCCGATAAATCCTTCCCGTTTGTTGATTTTGTTTCACCAATGGTCTATTTAAACAGTTTGAAAGAAAAACCCGAATATACGATTTCGGTAGTAAAAAAATTCAAATCCGCAAACAAAAAAAGAGATGTACTCACAGCGATTAACCCTTACGGGATTCCGGCAAAAGACGCAAATCTCCAAATACTTTACGCACTTTCTTTTGGAGAAGGAATGATTCTTTTCAGATATCCCCTATTTACCGCAGGAAAAATCACATTTGAGCAAATCCCGAAACCCGATTTCTCATTCAAAGCAAAAATTTACACCCCGAAAGGAATAACAGAAAAAACATTCAGCGCAAAAAACGAACCCTTTTACCCTGTTTGCAATGATATAATATTTACAAACGGATTCCTAAAATATGCAAAGGTGAACATTTTTATCGGCAAAAAAACGGGACGCAAAACAATGCTTCCTTTCTATAAAGACGAACCCTTCGAAATGGATACAGCACCGTTTATAAAGGACAATAGAACTTTTGTACCCATACGATTTGTTTCTGAGAATTTGGGAGCAAATGTTTTTTGGGACGGAGAAAAGAGAGAGGTTACGATAGAAAGGTTCGTAATGATTGATTAAAGATTTAATTTGCTATTTTAATTTTGTTTTTCCCGGCATTCTTTGCGGCATACATTGCCTTATCCGCTCTTTCTATAAATTCCTCCACGGTTTCGTTCGGTTTATACTCGGCAATACCTATCGACAGGGTAATTTTTTTTCTCTTATCAAGTATTAATTCTTTTACCCTAAACGAAATGTCTTCCATTGCTTTCCCGGCATTATCAGCGGAAGTATCCGGCATTATTATAACGAACTCATCCCCTCCGAACCTAAACGGTATATCGGTGTTTCTTAAACGCTCCTTTAATAAATTTCCGAGTTCTTTTAATACCTTATCTCCTTCAAGATGCCCATATGTATCATTCCATTCCTTAAACCCGTCCAAATCAAATATCACAACGGAAAGTTTTTTATTATACATTGAAGACCTTTTAATCTCCTCGAATATTCTTTTATAGAATTCTCTCTTGTTATAAATCCCCGTAAGAGAGTCAGTTACGGAATACTCATCAAGTTTTTCAAGATAGCGGATTCTAACCAATATGCTGCTAACAATATCGGAAAGCATATATGCAAATATCATATCCTCAGAGTTAAATTTGAACCCTTCTTTGCTCCAAATATTTAATACGGCAACAACTTTATCATCGATAATAAAAGGTATTCCCAACCAGGAGTTAATTTCTTTCAAGATACCGTCGAACCCACCGGGAGCGGAATAATCCTGCAAATCATTTATAAATAGCGGCTTTTTACTGTGAACTACTTCGAAAATAAAGCTATCGTTTATATATCGTTCTTCTAAAAAAACGTTATTAAAAAAGTTAACCACAGATTCGGGAACATTTTTTATTGCGACAATTTTCCAATTTTTACTGTCAAGATCATTCGTGTCAAGGACAAAAGTAAAATCCGAGTCGAAGAAAGTCCGGGCTAATACCACAATTGTCCAATATACCTCTTCATAGGTTCCGGCCTCTTGTAACTTTAATATAAAACGGTGCATCATCTTATATCTTCCCAAAAGTTTTTCCACTCTATTTTTGCTTTTCTTTATGGCAAGAATAAGACGCGCGTTGCCAAATAACGGCTCTATTATCTTTTTGTATTTTTCCAAAAGTTGTTTCTCATTATCAGTTATAGGAGATATCGGGAAAAGCAAAACATATCCGGTATAATCGTAAAGATCTATCTTTACTATATAATAACCTTTGTAAAACTTCCCCACATACATTTTAATCTCTTCGGGATAAATACCTATTGTATGAAGCATTGCGGTATTTCCCGCTTCAGGGTAAATGAGAGAAAATTTTCCCTCTTTTTCAAGAATCACATATAGTTTTTCAAATGAAACAAGATTTCGAAGAGCATTTGCTGCCATATAAACCTTCTTATCAAAAGAAGGTTCTGTGATAATTTTCATTGCCACATTTTCTATAAAATTCGCCTTTTTAATATTTTCTAACTCTTTTATCCTTCTTAAGCGGCCTCTATCGGAAAGGATTCCCCCTACAATGACAAAACCGCACAAAAGTATTACTATAAAATAAGAAAGCATCTCTATGCCCGATAGAGATCTCGCAAAAGCCCATCCTCCGTGAATTTTATAATCGAGATAGAAATAAGCAGCACCCGAAAGGATAGTTGCTGTTATAATTATAAAACCAAGATAATGCCCATTAAAGAATTTTTTCAAAGTCTCTGTAATTCTCTTCATCCTCAACATCAAATTCCTTCCTCACGTATCTTTCTATTTCTTTCTTGTTCTTAATTGCCGCTTCAACCACTTCGGGATCAAATTGGCTTCCGCTGTTTCTAATAAGTTCTTCAAAAGCCTGGCTCAAAGAACGCGCAGGATGACCGGGGCGTGTAGTAGTTATCGCATCAATCGCATCGGCAACGGCAACTATCCTTCCGCATATGGGAATATCTTTGCCTTTTACGGGATATGACGGATATCCGAAACCATCATAATGTTTGTGGTGAAACCATATACAAGGAACAACTTCTTTTAAAAATTCGAATTTTGAGATCATTTCCGCACCCACTTCCGGATGAGTTTTAATTTTGATCCAATCTTCGTCATCAAGAGGACTTTTCTCCTTTAAAATCTTGTCTTCCACAGCAATTTTTCCGATATCATGAAGAAACCCTCCTATTTTCGCAATTAAAATTTCTCGTTCCATTAAGCCCATCCCTCTCGCTATTATTTCCGCAAAGTGGCCCACCCTTATGGAATGCCCTGCAGTGTACGCATCTCTATATTCCACGTTTTTTACAAAGGATATGATAAGTTGAACCACACTGTTTCTCATTCCGTAAAGAAGATTTTTAGTATACAGGAAGCTCGCAACAGTGTTAACAAAAATTTTGGAAAGAGCGAGATCCTCTTCGTTAAAAATTTTATTTCCGTATTTTACTTGAAGTATTACTCCAAGCAAAGAACCATTAAAAATCATTGGAATAGCGAGCAAGGAATTTTTTTCGTGCGGGGTACCGGGGATATGAATGGAGCCTTTTTTTTCATTTGCAAAATTTAGTATGCCGGGCTTTCTCTCTCTTGCCACTTTTCCGGTAAACCCTTCGCCTATTTTCAGTCTTATTTCTAATATCTGCTTTGCATAAGGACTCTCCGCATAAATAGGAACAAGTATTTTCATTTTTTCATTATATGAAAAGTACACAAATTCTTTGGAATGAGTTATCTCTTTCAATGTAGAACCTATGAGTTTTATAAAATCCATTCTATGCCCCATCTCCGGAAGTTTATCCGAGATCTTTTTAATAGATTGGATAACAAGGTTTTTCCTTTTTAATTTCTTGATTTGATTTATCATTACGAAAATAAATATTACTAAAATTAAACTGAAAGCAATAAGGAAAAGATGAAATATATCCATTTTTTACATTAAACC
>JAGHAO010000027.1 GCA_021161495.1 Caldisericaceae bacterium
ATTTTGTTTAATCGCAGTATTCATCGGGATTTGCTTACTCGTTTGGCATATTAATTGAAAATAAATCCGGAAAGGAACTTGCCTTTTCCAATGAGAGCTGTTTCGGAAAATTTGAAAAGCAAAGGCAATTCGAATTCTAAAAACTTGCCCGCCAGAGGCCTATTACTTTTCCTATTATTCTGGTGTCTTTTGTTATAGGAATAGGCTGATACAGGGGGTTTTCCGGGGCAAGATATATCTTTTTGCCTATTTTTGCGAGCCTTTTTACCGTTGCTTCTTCTCCGATTAGTGCAATGCAAATATCCCCTATTTCTACCGGTTTGTCCGGATCAACCACTACAAGATCTCCGTCTTTTATGTGTGCGTTGATCATACTGTCGCCTTTTACTTTGAGCAGGAATGCGTTCGGGTGGGAACGAATGTCGATTGGCAAAGGTAAAAATCCTTCTATTTCTTCCGTTGCAAGTGTCGGCCCTCCCGCATGGACGGCGCCTATAAGGGGAAATTTGTTGGGACGCAAGTTTTTTACCCTTATGGAGCGTGCTTTCCCTTCTCTTTCGATATATCCCTTCCTTTCGAGTGCGGATATATGTTCGTAAACGGTCGCAATCGAAGAAAGCCTAAAATGTTCTTTGATTTCCCTGTACGTGGGAAAATGCCCGTTTAACTGCTCTTCCTTTAAAAATTCAAGAATCTTTTTTTGCTTGTCCGTAATTTTTTTCATACCTAATTATACGAACATTTGTTTGAAATGTCAAATACCCCCTATGGGGCCTTCCATTCCTTCTTTCATATAACCGTGAAACATCATTTCTGTGTTGTAAACAAATGCAACATTTCCATCGGAATTTAGTGCGATGAGTCCCGCCTTCCCATTAATTTCGGTGAGGTATTTTATTGCACTTTCTGTTGCTTTTTCAATGCCTTTTTCGATTTCGAGAGATATTCTGAACGAAAGAACCGCCCTCATTATATCTTCGCCGATTCCCGTTGCTACCGCGCCGTATGTTTCGTTTGCGTAAAACCCCGAGCCTGCGAGGGGGGAATCACCCACTCTCCCCTCCGCTTTATTAGGGGTTCCTCCGGTTGACACTGCGGAAGCGATTCTTCCGTTTTTGTCCAATGCAACCGCTCCTACCGTGTCTCCGAATTTTGACAGAAAATTTTTTTTCTTTTGCTTTGTAATGAAGTAGTCGTTCGGGACAATTTCAAGATTTTGCTTTATTGCAAATTCCTCGGCACCTTCCCCTATCAAGAAATTGTGCTTGGAATTTTCCATTATGGCTCTTGCAAGAAGTATCGGGTTTTTTACGTGTTTTATGCCGGAAACCGCGCCGATTTTAAGGCTTTTCCCGTCCATAATGCCTGCGTCAAGTTCAACTTCTCCTTTTTCATTGAGATACGAACCTATACCTGCATTGAACAAAGGATCGTTTTCAAAAATCATTACTGCTTTTACAGCGGCATCAATCGCACTTCCTCCATCTTTTAAAACTTTGTATCCTTCCGCTGCCGCCTTTTTGCAAGTTTCTATGCGGGGCGGAATTTCTTCTTTGGAGTTCGCTTTTCCTGCGCCACCGTGCACTATAATCGCAACCATTGTTTACCTCCTTGCAAATTATTGTACAAAATTTTGGAATTTTCGAAATAGTTTTCTGTTGACAAAAAAGTTTCTCCCTGTAAAATTAAATCAAAAAACAGGCGGGTGATTTATGGACAGTAAAGAAATAAGAGAAAGTTTTCTGAAATTTTTTGAAGATAAAGGACATTTGCGTTTAAAGAGTGCGTCTCTTATACCGAAGGATCCGACGCTTCTCTTTACGGCTGCGGGAATGGTTCCTCTCAAAGCGTATTATCTCGGTGAAGAAGAACCGCCTCGCAGAAGGCTCACAACTGTTCAAAAGTGTTTAAGAACGAATGATATTGATAATGTCGGATATACAACGAGGCATCACACTTTTTTCGAAATGTTGGGAAATTTTTCCATAGGAGATTACTTTAAGGAAGAAGCTATCCCCTGGGCTTACGAATACGTGACAAAAGTCTTGAAGCTTCCCGAAGAAAAACTCTGGGTTACCATATATAAAGATGATGAAGAATCCAAGGAAATCTGGAAAAAGGTTGGAATTCCCGAAGATAGGATTATTCCGCTTGGTGAGGAAGATAATTTCTGGACGATGGGGCCTGTCGGGCCTTGCGGTCCTTGTTCCGAAATTTACTATGACCGTGGCGCAAAAACTCCGGAAGAGGAAAAGCAACTGCCCGGAGATGAGGGAGAACGGTTCCTCGAATTCTGGAATCTTGTTTTTACTCAATACGACAGGCAGCCCGACGGTTCTTTAAAACCTCTTCCGCGGAAGAATATCGACACGGGAATGGGGCTTGAACGTATAACCAGTATCCTTGAAGGCGTTGAAACGGACTTTGAAACAGACCTTTTTGTTCCCATAATAAACGAAATCGAAAAATTAAGCGGTGAAAAATATAAGGCGGATCCGATTAAAGATCGTTCTTTCCGTGCGATTTCAGACCATATACGTGCCGTTTCTTTCCTCATTGCCGACGGGCTTATACCAAGTAACGAGAAAAGAGGTTATGTTTTAAGAAGGCTTATCAGGAGGAGCGCTCTTTTCGGTAGGGCAATTAACCTGAAAGAGGCGTTTCTTTACAAACTTGTGCCTGTCGTCGTAGAAGTTATGGGAGATTTTTATCCGGAACTCGTTGAAAGCCAAAATAAAATTATAACAAACCTGAAAAATGAAGAAGAGCGTTTTATGAATACGCTTAACAATGGGTTCGCTTATTTTGACGAGATATACGAAAAGTTAAGGAAAGAATCAAAAAAGGAATTTCCTGCGGAATCCGCATTCTACCTTTACGATACACTCGGATTTCCTCTCGAGCTCACGGAGTCTCTTTTGAGGAGTTACGGGCTTTCTCTTGATAAGAAAAGATTTGAAGCATTGCTCAACAAACAGAGAGGAAGAGCAAGAAAGGCGTTCAAAGGCGGGGAAAGTTTCGCGGAAAGGGTAACTCTTGTAAAAATTAAAGA